>NZ_VMLP01000018.1:0-71853 GCF_013276755.1 Streptococcus sp. 5004
ATATTAGTATATCACAGTCACTTTCGCTTGTCAACACTTTTTTGAAACTTTTTTAAGTTTTTTTGAAACTTTTTTTCATCAAGTGTTTCAACCGTAACATACCATAGTCCGTACGGGATTCGAACCCGTGTTACCGCCGTGAAAAGGCGGTGTCTTAACCCCTTGACCAACGGACCAGAGTTGTTGTTTTCAACTCTTACTATTATACCGACTTTTTCAGACTTGTCAACACCTTTTTTAAACTTTTTTTATTAATTTTACAACAGCTTCCGTTCTAGCTGTATGTGGGAACATATCGACCGACTGGATATAATGAAGATCATAGACTTCTACTAAGCGTACCAAATCACGAGCCAAGGTCGAAACATTACAAGAAATATAAACCATTTTTTCTGGTACATAAGTAAGAATAGTATCTAATAACTTATCATCCAGACCTGTACGTGGTGGGTCCACAATCAGAGCATCTGCTCGGTAGCCTTCCTTGTACCAACGAGGAATAATCTCTTCTGCCGTTCCAGCTTCATAATGAGTATTGTCAAATCCCATTCTTTTAGCATTTCGCTTGGCATCTTCAATGGCTTCTGGAATAATATCCATACCTCTTAGTGTTTTAACTTTCTTTGCAAAGGCAAATCCAATCGTTCCAACTCCACAATAAGCATCAATCAAATGGTCTTCTTTATTTACATCCAAGGCTTTTGTCGCCTCGTTATAAAGGACTTCTGTTTGTTCAGGATTTAGTTGATAGAATGCTCGAGGGGATAGTGAAAATTCATAATCGAGTGCACCTTCTTGAATACTCTCTTCTCCCCAGATAATCTCTGTCTTTTCACCATAAATCTCACTGGTTTTAGCTGTATTTGTATTAACAGCTACTGTCACAACCTCTGGAAAATCTTTAATTAAATCATTTACTAGTTGGGTTAAATTAAGCTGACGATTTGTCACAATAATAATCTGAACCTGTCCAGTCTTTCTTGCTCGTCTGACCATAATAGTACGGACACCTAGAACTTTTCTCTCATCCGTGATTGGAATTTGGTGAAAAGTAAGTAATTCCGCTAGACGATTAGCAATCACTTGGGTTTCCTTGTCTTGTACCAGGCAGTCTTTCAACTCTACTAAATAGTGAGAATTTTGTGCATATAAGCCCGCCTTGACCTGATTCTTAAATTTTCGAGTCTGAAATTGTAACTTAGCACGGTAGTACTTTGGTTCCTGCATTCCAATAGTTGGACGAATTTCATAGTTTTCATATCCTGCAGGAGCAAATTTTTTCAGCGCTTGATGAAGTAAGTCCGTCTTGAACTCCAGCTGCTTATCATAATGCAGGTGCATGATTTGGCAGCCTCCGCATTCATTATAAATAGTACAAGCTGGCACAACTCGGAATTTAGACTTCTTGTTGACCTTCAGTAATTTTGCCTCTACAAAGTTACGTTTAATAGAAATAATCTGACAATAGATATCTTCACCTTTGAGAGCTCCAGGTACAAAGACTAATGTTTTTTGATAAAAGCCGATTCCCTCACCATTAATTCCCATGCGCTTGATTTTTAATGGTATTTTTTGTTTCACTTTCAGATTCATACCCCTATCTTATCACATTTTGAGTTATAATAGAACTATGAAAATCACAAAACTTGAAAAGAAAAAAAGACTCTATCTGATGGAGCTTGATAATGGCGATAAATGCTACATCACCGAAGATACAATTGTTCGTTTTATGTTATCAAGAGATAAGGTGATAAGCGAAGAGGAATTAAAAGAGATTCAGGACTTTGCTCAATTTTCTTATGGTAAGAATCTGGCCCTCTACCATTTATCCTTTAAAGCACGCACTGAAAAAGAGGTCAGAGAATATCTAAAAAAATACGATATTGATGAAAACATAGTTTCTCAAGTCATTGCTAATCTTAAAGAAGATAAGTGGATCAATGATAGCCAATACGCTTATGCTAGCATCAATGCCAATCAACTTTCAGGAGACAAGGGGCCTTATGTACTGACTCAGAAACTAGCACAAAAGGGAATTTCAAAATCTACTATAGAAGAGAACTTGAAAGAATTTGATTTTTCTGAAGTTGCTCAACGTGTAGCTAATAAACTATTGAAAAAATATGAGGGAAAACTTCCAGCTCGTGCCTTGCAAGATAAGATAATCCAAAACTTGACTAACAAGGGCTTTTCCTATTCTGATGCTAAAAGTGCCTTTGACCAGTTGGATAGTCAAGTTGACCAAGAAACGACTCAGGAACTCATCTTCAAAGAGCTTGATAAGCAATATACTAAGTATGCTCGAAAGTATGAAGGATACGAACTGAAGCAGCGTTTAACTCAAGTTTTAGCACGAAAGGGCTACGATTTTTCGGATATAGCAAGCGCTCTCAGAGAATATCTTTAATATTTCCAAATGAAATTCACAGATTTTAGGTAATTTTATGGTATAATAATAAATGATAAACTTATAAATTGTAGAAAGTTGGTTAGTTATGAAGCTTCCAAAAGAAGGCGACTTTATTACAATTCAAAGTTATAAGCATGATGGGAGTCTCCACCGAACTTGGCGGGACACCATGGTACTAAAAACAACAGAAAACGCCATTATTGGTGTCAACGATCATACACTTGTTACCGAAAGTGATGGTCGTCGTTGGGTCACTCGAGAACCGGCTATTGTTTACTTTCACAAGAAATATTGGTTTAATATCATTGCCATGATTCGTGATAATGGAACTTCTTACTATTGCAATATGGCTAGCCCCTACTATCTGGATGAAGAAGCACTGAAGTATATTGATTACGATTTGGATGTTAAAATTTTTACAGATGGGGAAAAACGTCTCTTGGACGTTGAAGAGTACGAGCGTCACAAACGCAAAATGAATTATTCTGATGACTTGGACTATATTTTAAAAGAACATGTCAAAATTCTTGTTGATTGGATTAATAATGGACGTGGTCCTTTCTCAGAAGCCTATGTAAACATTTGGTACAAGCGCTATGTAGAACTAAAGAATCGGTAAAGTTGTCAAACTGGGGTTAAGACCCCGGTTTTTTTATTTTAAAAACCCAGCTTTGCAGCTGGGCTTATCCTTATATATCTAATTTCGTAACAGTAAATTTGATATGGGAATAGTCTTTTTCAACATCCTTATCCAGTAAGAAAGCCGTGGCGTCCTTCTTAACCTGAACCAAATCAATATTTTGAGCCTGGGCTGCATAGACGCATCCACAATAACATTGACGGTAGATGTCATACTCTTCACACATCTCTACCGAACGTTTGTAGCCTTGATTTTTCTTGAAATCACTTGGAAGATAGTGAGTGGTATAAATTTTTTGCACATCGATTCCGATGCTGTTAATGGTTTGAGAATTCTTATGAGGACTGATGGTCAAGGCTGAGCCAAAATAGTCAAAACCTAAATCCATAGCCACTTGCGCTGTTTTATCCAGGCGGTAGTCAAAGCAAACCTTACAACGGTCACCACCTTCAGGCTCTTCTTCCAAACCTCGAACCAGTTTACGATATTCGTTAGGTTCATAAGGAGCTTCTAGGTATTGAACGTTATTGCCAGTTCGCTCATTGAAATCACTGACAAATTTTTGAGTGACGTAAGCCCGCTTGTGGTATTCTGGCTTGGGATGGATATTAGAATTGGCAAAATAAATGGTCACGTCTGCATACTTAGTCAAATATTCTAGAGTATAGGTACTGCAAGGGGCACAGCAAACATGCATGAGAATAGTTGGACGTTGCTCATTTTTCTCCCATACTTGTACCATCTTCTGCATGACACGGTCATAATTAATCTTCTGATTGGGGTTCATCTTGCTCAGAATTTCTTCTACATCAATCATGTTCTTCTCCTTTTTCTAGTCTTATTTTATCATATAAGTTAGGAGAGCTCAAATCTATTTAGAAGTGAATAGCATAAAAAGGAGGGTTAGTAATTCCCTCCTTTTGTGTTTTTTATAAGTTGTTTTCTATAGAAAGCTTACATCATGCCGCCCATCATGCTTGGATCCATTGCCGGAGCCGGAGCTACTGGTTCTGGTTTATTGGCTACGACTGCTTCTGTTGTCAAAATCAAGCTGGCTACAGATGCTGCATTTTGTAGAGCTGAACGACTCACTTTAACTGGGTCGATAATCCCTTGATCAATCATGTTGACCCATTCGCCAGTTGCTGCGTTGAAGCCTGTTCCAACTTCAGCATTTTTCAAGCGATCGATAACAATAGATCCTTCAAATCCTGCATTGTGTGCGATCTGACGAACAGGTTCTTCCAAAGCACGGAGAACAATATTGCGGCCCGTTGCTTCGTCTCCTGTCAATTCCAAGGCAGCAACAGCTGGAATGACATTTACAAGAGCAGTTCCACCACCAGCAACGATTCCTTCTTCAACGGCTGCACGAGTAGCGTTGAGGGCATCTTCAATGCGGAGTTTCATTTCTTTCAACTCAGTTTCAGTTGCAGCTCCGACCTTGATGACCGCTACACCACCTGACAATTTCGCCAAGCGTTCTTGCAATTTTTCACGGTCAAATTCAGAAGTTGTGGTTTCGATTTGAGACTTGATAACTGCAACACGGTGGGAAATAGCTTCAGGATTTCCAGCACCTTCTACGATAACAGTGCTATCTTTGTCCACAGTTACTCTCGCTGCTTGACCAAGAGCTTCAATTGTAGCATCTTTCAACTCAAGACCAAGGTCTTCTGTGATAACTGTTCCGCCTGTTAAGATGGCTATATCTTCAAGCATGGCTTTGCGACGGTCACCGAAGCCAGGTGCCTTGACAGCTACTACGTTGAAGGTTCCACGAATCTTGTTCAAAACAAGAGTTGGAAGAGCTTCGCCATCAACATCATCCGCAATAATCAAGAGTGGACGATTGCTTTGGAGAATGCTTTCTAGGAGGGGCAAGATTTCTTGGATATTTGAAATCTTCTTATCGGTAATCAAAATGTACGGATTTTCAAGGTCAGCAACCATTTTTTCGCTATCTGTCACCATGTACTGTGAAAGATAACCACGGTCAAACTGCATACCTTCTACAACTTCAAGTTCTGTTTCCATACCACGTGACTCTTCGATGGTGATGACACCGTCTTTACCAACTTTTTCCATGGCTTCAGAAATGTACTCGCCTACTTTTTCAGAACGAGAAGATACGGCTGCAACCTGAGCAATAGCTTCTTTATTGGCAACTGGGATAGCGTTGTTTTTCAAGGCTTCTACTGCTGCGGCAACTGCTGTTTCAATCCCACGACGAATTCCGATTGGATTGGCACCTGCTGTGACGTTTTTGATTCCTTCGCGGACAATTGCTTGGGTCAAGACTGTTGCAGTTGTCGTTCCGTCACCTGCGATATCATTGGTTTTTGAAGCTACTTCTGATACCAATTTGGCACCCATATTTTCAAAATGGTCTTCTAATTCGATTTCTTTGGCAATGGTCACACCGTCATTGGTAATCAAAGGTGAACCGAATGATTTTTCAAGAACGACATTACGACCTTTTGGTCCCAAGGTTACTTTAACAGTGTCTGCAAGGATATCGACACCACGGACCATAGCTGAACGAGCGTCAGATGAAAATTTAATTTCTTTTGACATACTTACTTTCTCCTTCTATTCTTCAATGATTGCCAAGATGTTAGCTTCGCCTACGATGATGTACTTTTCATCGCCGTCTTTGACATCGAGACCTGCGTGAGCTTCAACTAAGACACGGTCTCCAGGATTAACACTTGGAGCCACCAAGTCACCGTTCAAGGTACGAACACCTTGTCCAGTAGCTACAACTTGAGCTGTTTTGGTTTTTTCTTGGGCTGAGCCTGCGAGGACAAAACCTCCAACAGTTTGTTCTTTTTCTTCGATTTTCAAGACCACACGGTCTCCTAATGGTTTCAACATCTGTTTTCCTCCATGATGAACTACATATTATTAGCACTCTTTATATCTGAGTGCTAATTCATAGTTCTATTGTATCACTTGGTCAGAAATAGTCAAGAAAAAAGTCTGACTTTCTGAGGATGAATAGATAAATTCTTTATCCTAATTTTGCACTTTAATAATGTAGAATTTTAACCAACATGATTTATGGAATTAGCATTTTCATTAATTCTTTTATAAAAAATACCGAAACTCTAAATCCTTATATTACGCATATATAAAAAACAACGATTATAAACCGTTGCTTTTTTACATACTATTAATATTTCAATCCTGGATTGAAAAATCCTAAGGCTACTCCTGCAAGTGCAATAACTACCAGTAATAGCATCACCCAATTTGGAGAAACTTTCTTTTTAGCCATCAGCCACCAACATAGAACAATAAAACCTGCTGTCAAAAGACCTGGATAAACACCATCAATCTTTTCTTGTAAGTTTAAAAATGTTTCTCCATCTCCATTTTTCAGCTCTAGCGCCGTAGTGACAGATACCCAAGTTGCTGCAACAGCTCCTATGACCATACCACCAACAACACTAATTGATTTTCTTAGCGCCTGACCTTTAGGACCTACTAAAAATTCTACTGCTTTATCTCCAAGTTCATATCCTTTAAAATAAGCAAAACGCATTCCAAGATAGACTAATAGATTCCATGCAATAATATAGAATATTGCACCAGAAATATTTCCTCCTTTAGAAAGACCTAGTGCTATCCCCAAAAGAACAGGAATTAATGTTCCTACAATAAGTGAATCTCCAATACCTGCAATAGGCCCCATTAGACCAGCTCGCATTCCATTAATGGTTTCACTATCTACGGCATCTCCATTTGCACGCGCTTCTTCCAAACCAGCTGTTATCCCAACTACTAGAGAACCCAACTGCGGCTCAGTATTAAAGAATGCTGTGTATGTTTGCATAGCTTCTTTTTGCTCTTCCTTAGTATCATACATTTCTTCTACAATTGGAAGCATAGAAGTTAAATATCCAAAAGTTTGCATATGTTCTTGAGAAAAACATGTCAGATGTCCATAGAACCAGTGGTGAAATGATTTTGTCAATGTTTTTCTTGATATTTTTTTTCGACTCATTCTAAATATCCTCCTCTTCATCAAATCCCATATCACTGACAACTGCTGTCGTACGGGCAGATTTAATAACTTCTAATTCATAATAAATTACTGCAAAAATTAATGACACAACACCACTTGCTACTAAGTTCAAGCCTAAAGATTTTGCTAACGTGAACCCGACAAAGAAAGGAATAAAGTCTGTTGTTTTTGTAACAATTTGTTTCAAAAGTATTGCAATACCCACACATGGAAGGAGTGCTCCTACAGTAAATAGAGACTTCATTACAAAACCATCCATCGGAAGATATACTTTCATAAGATCAACCATATCTGGTCCAAATTTTGTAATAATCATTGTTGGTAAGAAAGAAAAGATAAAATGTGAAATCCAAGGATATACCCAATCAACAGCATATAACTTCTTAAAATCACCTTTCTCTACAGCTCTCCATCCAATGTGTTGCCAAAACAAATTCATAGTAGCTGTACCATAGAATAAAACAGTTCCAATTGTTCCAACCGCGGCTCCAATTGGCGCTGCTGCTGCTGCAATCGCTACTTCACCTGAAATATTATTTGCATGAACAAATAGGATAGATAACGGAATTCCGATATAAGAAATTGCCCGTACATCGGCAGATACAGTTCCACCAGGTGTCACTAAGGCAATATATAATACCTGCAAAGCCACACCAACGATTACCCCTGTTGTTATATCTCCTAATATTAAACCTACAATTAAACCACCAACTAATGGACGCCCCAAAGTATAGTTACCAATACTGGATCCCCCCATACCTGGCATCGATGCTAAACTTGCAAACAATCCTAAAAGAGCTGCTTGAATCCAAGAAATTTCCATCATTTTGTCTCCTTATTTCATTATTAAAATCCAAATTTTGATTTAAAATCACTCCAATAGCCAATAGATACATCTGGTAATAATTGGAATCTAACTTTATATCCTGCTTTTTCAATTGCTTCTAGTGCAACTGCTTCCTCTTGAGTAATTGATTGATTATTTCCCAACTTGATAGCACCTGGTCTATCGTTAGCAGGTCCTACAATAATCTCTTTAACATCTCCTGGAATAAAGCCCTGGTCTACTAAAATTTCTTTCATATCAATTGGATTCTTAGTAATCAAAAAATATCTACTATCCGATTCTGTTACTTTAGATGATTTTTCTTTAAATGCTTCCTTTGTCCAAACAAATGTTTTTTTATCTGACGCACCTTTATAGGCCTGAATTAAAACCTTATTGGATGCAGCAGCATCATTTACTGCAATTAATCCATCACATGGATGTTCTTTTGCCCATCTAGTGACTGTTTGTCCATGAATCATTCTATCGTCAATTCGTACAAATGTTACTACCATAATTTTTTATCCCTTTCCTTATATAACTAAATATCGTCTTCTTCATTAAGATTATCATCCGATCCGACTTCAAATTCCTGTAGAGCTGAGGATGATTCGTTTAATATCGTAGAAACAAGTTCACTTCCAGTCAGAATGTCTTTCATCACCACTGCTGTAAGTGCCATTGTTAAGTTCATGCCTCCCAAAATAGTTGCATTCTCTAATTTTCCAAATTCTTCTAATACTGTTGCAACAGTTGTTAAAGGACTTCCCCCAACAATGTCTGCTAAAACAAGAACAGAATCATTTTCATCCAGAGACGCAATAACATTCTTGACCTCTACAGAAAAATCTGCAAGACTTTCCCCATCTTTTAAGCCAATTGCTATGACATCATCTACCTTATCCGAAGCAAACATAGAAAGAGATGATTTCAATCCCTCTGCGAGTCCTCCATGACTGACTAATATCAAATACTTCATATTCCCCTCCTTTTATTGATTTCATTCTATCATCCTTATCTTCACTTTATAATTGTTAAATGTCACAAAAGTTTATTGATAAATGTCAATAAAAAAATGACAAATGTCAATAAAGACATCTGCCATGTTCATATTATTTAAGAAAAAATAATCTCGACATCTATTTAAGGGTTCCTATATCTAGTTCTTTTTGTAACTTAATAAGACTACCTTCAATATCCGTGTTATTTTCATCCATAGATAATGCTTCTAATCTTTCTTCTATTCCAACCAATGATTTTGAATCTATTCCTTTTAAAATAGTTGTAATTGAATTTTTCATTATATAATCCAATGAAGTAGTCGTTAAGGCATTTTGACCAATCATTCCTTTCTTCATCAACTCTTCACTCTTCAAACTAGTTACTACCTCTGGTAATACTGAGCTTCCTTGACCCTTATTAAATAAATTTTGTTGAATTTCACGATTAATTGTTAAAAATTCTATAAACGATACGGCAAGGTTTGAATTGCGAGAACGCGAAGAAACCACGTATAAGGAAGTATCTGTTACAGTCGAACGAATGTCTTCCTTAGTCGTTGGCAACGAAATACATGTCCAGTTAAAATTTGTATATTTGGCCACATGATAAGGAAAAGGTTTATATGTACGATATTGTGCCAAACTCATTGGATAAAAGGCCACATGTCCTTCATCAAAATCTTTATAGGTTACTTTGTAGCGTCCGTTTAATTGATTCAATCCCCTTATATAGGATAAAGCATCCTTCATTTCTGACGAATCTATACGAGGAATCCCACTCTCAGAAATAGTAACACCAAAGGCTGCTAGAGATTCTTTCCAACTATATCCTGTTATCCCAAATTGATCAACGATTCCATCTCCATCGGTATCTTTTGTAATTTTTTTACTAATCTCATATAGATCTTTCAGTGTCCACCCTACTTTAGGAATTTCAATGCCCTCTCTTAAAAGTAAATCTTGATTTACACACATCAACATGGGATTGCTTTCATATGGAAAACCGTATAAATCATCTCCGTATTTTGCTGCCTGCAAAGATACATCATAGAAATTAGAGGCATCTTCTTGAGACAGATAGGAATTTAGGTTTTTTAAAATACCTTTTGATGCAAATAAAGATAATTGGTCGCTTGATAATAGAAATACATCCGGTTCAGAACCTTTTAAAATTTGACTTGAAATCCAATTAGAATACTCCTCCTTAGGAATACCTGAATCATATACAATTTTAACCCCTGGATGAAGCTCTTCAAATTTCTTAATAGCCTCATCTAGTACATAGCTGTTATTCCCTGTAGGAATTCCCCAACTAGAATCAGAATAAAAACCCAGTCTAATAATCTTTATCTGCTTGTTTTCCCAAATAAGAAATAAACTCAAGCAACTTAGCACAAACAGTATCGCTAGAAACAATTGCTTTACTTTCATTTATCCATTTCCTTCGAAAAATTCTTTTGTGTCACACCTGTTTGTACAGCCCATATGGCTAACTGTGTCCTATCTCTCAAATTTAGTTTTGAAAGAATGATAGAAAGGTAATTGCGCACTGTTCCCTCGGATAAAAAAAGATTACTGGCAATTTCCTTATTTGATTCTCCAAATGCCACTTGCTGAATAATTTTCCATTCTGTCAGTGATATATTTTCAATATTCTTTTCCTTCACAGTAATAGAAAAATTGGTCTGTGCCATCTGCGAGAACAATTGAAATACCTTACTAGCTATATTAGGATTAATCATAGCTCCACCTTTATACACTGTCTGAATGGCTTGATATAACTCGTCGGTTGAAACTCCTTTTAATAAATAGCCAGATGCACCATATTTTAAAGCACTAAAAATGAATTCGTCGTCATCAAATGTTGTTAAGATTATAATTTTTATATTTGGAAAACGTTTTTTGATTTCTTTTGTAGTCAATACTCCGTCCATTCTGGGCATTCTAATGTCCATTAAAATTATATCCGGTTTTACAGTCATAATGTTATCCATAGCTTCGATACCGTCACCAACGACGGATACAACATCAATATCAGCATATACTGATAAAATGATCTGCAAAGACTCTCTAATTAACGCCTGATCATCTGCAATCATTACCTTTATCATATACTTCACCTCCTATTTTTGGAAAAACTATTTTAGTGTAAAATCCTTCCCTATTTTCAAAATGAATAGAACCACCTAAAATAGAAACTCGCTCTCTCATTTGTTTCAAGCCATACCCAATTTGTAAGTCGTCAAAACCTATTCCATTATCGTGCAAAACTATTATGTTGTTATCCTCACTCATAAAGCGAATGCTCATTTTACTAGCATGTCCGTGACGAACAGAATTTGTCATAGATTCTTGTATAATCCTAAAAATAGTATCTTCCTGCATAACATCTAAATCAATATTCCCCCATTCATATTTTAGATCGACAGAGAGTTTTGATAGAGACTCATACTCACTAATCATTAATATTAGAGCATCTTTTAAACCATTATTTTGCAAAGCTCCTGGTCTCAGTCTCTGTAATGATCCCCTAACATCTTTTATCCCCTCTCTAACTGCATTTGAAACATTTTTCAACTGTTCTTTAGCACGGATAGGATGAACATCAATTAGTACAGAAACAGCATCAATCCCTGCTGAAATTCCTGTCAATGCATGCCCTAGAGTATCATGAATTTCTCGAGCAATTCTTTTCCTTTCTCGATCTTCAGCGATTTTCTCTGATAACGATATGTAATGATTCAATTCAATGTTGACTCTAGATAACATTTTAAGCTCTTCTTCAATATTATGATGTTCTTTAATCACGTATAGGATATAAGACAATAAAGAGATGATGAAAATAATAACATTTAATGATGTCAATGCATTTTCTAAAAATAACACTATACCTCGTATGGAAGATGGATAAAATTGGATATAGGTAGCTAGAGATGGAACTTTTATAAATAGAGACAAGATTTCATAGTCTGTTAAAAGTAACATTAAAAAACTCAAGAAAATAAAAATAATCCAAGAACGTTTACTATCAGAGTCTTGAAACTCTCTTGAACTATAGAATATATCAGCAAAAACTAATAATATTATTCCATTGTATGACAGATTTTGTGACCATATAACACCAATCATTAATACTATTTCAAACAAATTCCATTTTGAAAAAATTGGCCATTTTTTCTCAGTTGAGTACATTTTATAGGTAGATATAAAAATAATACCGACAAAAAAAATAATTGAGTACCAAAAAATCTGGTCAGGTGATTTTGAAATGTTATTTAAATCACCCAATAAGAGTGTCATCTGCCCCTTTGAAATTACATAGTTTGTAATCTGTATATACAAAGCTCCATTGTATATAATGGTTAGAAAATTAATTAATAAAAGCGAAATTATAGAATACTGGACACCTTTTACCTGTTTCATTACTGCCACCCATTAATATCAAACTGAATTATATTATTTTTATCAACAAATTGTACAGGTATAGTATATAATTCTTCAACTTCTTCTTTTTTTACTAATAAATCTATTGTTTCCGATACTTTTCTACCCATATGAGATGGAAATTGAGCAACCGTTCCCGTAACTTCATCTGTTGTAGCTAATAAATGCTTCATATCTGGTGAACCATCTATTCCGTAAATAAGTTTTTTTGAAGTTACTTTCAATTCTTTAATTGCTGCTAAAGCTCCTATAGCTGCTCTATCATTTAAAGCCACTATAGCATCAAATTGTAAACCTTCAGATAAGGCATCACCTACAGTAGTCATAGCATACTCTGTTTGACCAACCGTTTCTCTTTCTGAGATAATTTGATAATATTCTTCTGATTTTATTGTATCCAAAAAACCAGTTATTCTCTGATTAGCTGATAAAGCATCTTTGTGCGTTAACAAAAGAATATGAGCATTTGAGGTACGTTTCATCAAATCCTTGGCAATTAATATCCCAGCATGGTAATTATCAGAAACTATACTCGTATCAACTTTTATATTATTCAACTGACTATCTACTGCTATAACTCTAATTCCAAAATTCTTTGCCCTACTTAACGCTTCTACAATTTGCTCGCTATCACTCTTAACCGGATTAATAACAATAACATTCACTCGCTTCTCTATAAACTCATCAATTTGTTTACTCTGTTTTTCTTCACTCATCTCTGCGTCCCGAGTATACAATATCTGACCTTCTGAATCAGAATAGCGTTGAATCTCATTATGTAAATGTCTATAAAATTCACTATTCATCGTCATATAAGTCGCTCCAACTTTTATTTGTCCCGGAATAGGATCTGTCTGACTCACATGAGTATAAATCGCAAAAACAAATACGACTACTGTACAAAATATAATTTTGACGATTGTTCTTGTATATTCTCTACTCATTCCAACCTCCAAAAAGTTTCAACTAGTTCATTGTAACACATTTAGACATTATAAAAAAGCCTGAAAGCAACTCAGACTTTTCAATGTTTAAAATGGCAATTCTTCCTCTTCCAAAACCAAGTCTGCCAAATCCTGCCCTGCGTTATTTTCTCGCATGGCACGTTGGGCACGACTTTCCAAGAGTTGGAATCCAGTAACAAGTACTTCGGTCACGTAGTTCATCTGGCCATTTTTCTCAAAACGACGGGTACGTAATTCTCCATCAACGGAAATGAGACTGCCTTTAGTTGCATAGCTGGCCAATGTTTCTGCTAGTCTACCCCATAGGATCATATTGACAAAATCAGCTTCACGTTCACCGTTTTGGTCTTTGTAACGACGGTTCACAGCGATAGTTGCTCGCGCTACTGACTTGTCATTGTTGGTTTTGTGCAATTCAGGTGTAGACGTCAAGCGTCCGATTAAGATAACTTTATTATACATATTTTCTTCCTCCTACTTATCTATTCGTAGGAAATCAAAAAAAGTTACAGAAATTTGTAACTTTTCGAGAAAATTTTTTATTTTTTATGAACCATGAAACCTGTCGCCTGTTGATTTGCCATAATGGTCATATCTGTAATCTGCACACGACGAGGTTGACTGGTCACATAGACTACTGTGCCTGCGATATCCTGAGCTTGCAAGGCTTCTATTCCTTTGTAGACCGTCGCAGCTCGTTCTTTATCACCATGAAAACGCACTGTAGAAAAATCTGTTTCGACAATTCCAGGCTGAATGGTTGTCACCTTGATATCCGTTGCGATGGTATCAATTCGCAGACCATCTGAAAAGGTCTTAACTGCTGCCTTGGTGGCCGAATAAACTGCTGCACCTGCATAGGCATAAATTCCTGCGGTTGAGCCCATATTGATGATATGTCCTTGATTGGCTTTTACCATTGCTGGCAAGAAAGAGCGAGTGACTGCCATCAAACCTTTGACATTGGTATCCAGCATGGTCAACATATCCAACTCTTCATAATCCTGATAAGGTGCTAAACCTAGAGCCAGTCCGGCATTGTTGACCAGAATATCAATCTGACCTATCGTTTCTAGAATATCAGAGCAGACAGTCTTTACCATGGCCATATCCATGACATCTAGGGGAAAAGTCCAGACGGTTTGATTTGGAAAGCTTACTGCAAACTCCGACTTGAGGGCTTTCAATCTGTCTGTCCGTCGACCTGTTAGAACGACATTCTCACCCTGCTCCAAATAAGCACGCGCAATCGCTTCACCAATTCCTGATGTCGCTCCTGTAATCACAACATTTTTTGCCATCTCATTTCCTTCTAGCTGGTCTATCAGATATTAACAACTTCTTAGGCAGTCCAGTGTTTGGCTGGGTCAAATGGAGTTCCGACAACTTGGTCTTCTGACAATTCAAGCACCCCTCGTTTTTGCGGAGCATTTGGCAGATGCAATTCACGAGGACTGCACATCATACCAAAACTCTTTTCACCACGAAGTTCGCCTGGGAAAATAAGATTGCCTTTTGGCATCATAGCTCCAGGAAGAGCTACAATTGTTTTCAATCCAACACGCGCATTGGGTGCCCCTGCAACGATTTGCACTGTCTTGTCACTTGCGACTGCAACTTGGCAGATGTTAAGGTGGTCACTATCTGGATGAACTACCATCTCGACAATTTCACCAACAACAAACTTAGGTTCCTTGTCATTGACAATTTCTTCTTTAAAACCTTCCGCCTGCAATTCTTGGTTCAAACGTGCTACTTGCTCATCTGATAAAAAGACCCGACCTCGCTCTGCAATTTCAAACAAACTTGAAACTTCAAAAATATTCCAAGCTACTGTTTCTCCATTATCTTTGAGGAAAACACGAGCTACCTTGCCTTTGCGCTCCACATCCAGTTTGGCATCTCCACTGTTTTTCACGATGACCATAAGGACATCACCGACATGTTCTTTGTTATATGTAAAAATCATTGTTTCTATTTTCTCCTATTTCAGTCCTGCTAAAAAGTCGTTAATTTGTTGCTTACTTTTACGGTCGCGATTGACAAAACGGCCGATTTCCTTGTCCTTTTCCAAAACAACAAGGCTAGGAATTCCGTAAACATCCCAGAGTTTGGCCAAATCCATATACTGGTCTCGGTCCACACGAATAAAGGTGAACTCTGGATTGGTCTCCTCAATTTCTGGCAAGGCAGGATAGATGTAACGACAATCACCGCACCAATCTGCTACAAAAAGAAAGACCTTCTTGCCATCTTTTTCTACTAAAGATGCTAATTCTTCTAAACTTGCTGGTTGTATCATAAGACTTCCTCCTCATAGACTAGGTCTTCATTTTCATAGACAAAGGTATAATGACGGCCATCCTCAAAAATGACGCCACCAACCAAGCTCTCCAGACTGCTTTCATAGACTTGAACATAGAGGGTCGCAATTTCTCCCATGTCTGAAAAATGGTCTCGCACAATCTCTGTCAACTCTTCCTGAGTCTTCATGAGCTTATGGTCATCTGCAACTTTTTTCGTAGCAAGGGCAAGGCTCCCAATACCAAGCAGAGCCAGACCTGCCATCCACATTTTTTTAGCTTTCATACCATTCATTTTAACACAAAAAACGCTTCAGGACAAATTAGGAAGCAGCAGAAAGGCAAGTAAAAATCCCCTTCCTTAAAGGAAAAGGACTTCTTATACTCAATGAAANNAAACAGTGTTTTGAGGTTGTGGATGAAGCTGACGTGGTTTGAAGAGATTTTCGAAGAGTATTATTCTTATTGCCAGGCACCTGAGTTGCCAACGTAGTAACCATCAGGCGTGTAGGTATTGCGAAGCATCTTACCTGATGAAGCTAGATAATACCACTTACCATTGTCTTTGACCCAATCATTCGCAATCATGGCACCAGAAGAACTTACATAATACCAGTCTCCCTTATCATAAACCCAAGCGCTTGCTTTCATATCTCCTGAAGTTGATAAATAGTACCACTTGCCTTGGTCGTAAAGCCAATCACCAGCAATCATAGCTCCTGATGATTTAAAGGCATACCAGTTGCCACCTTGATATAGCCAAGTTTGATTGAACATGACTCCTTTATCATTCATAAAGTACCAAGTTCCCTTGTCATAAACCCAATCCTTCTGTACTAATTGACCTTGTTTTTGATAGTACCAGTTTTGGTTTGATTCTAGCCAACTTTCTGCTTTTACAATCGGATAAAGTTCTTTGAAAGCTCCTCCATCATATTTATGACTGATAGACTTTAGTTTTTCAAGTTTCAACTCGCCATTGTCATAGTCTGTCCAAGCAAAGACTTTTTGACCATTGACAGTCTCTGGTAAGGTAGCAGTGTAAGTCTTGGTCTGATAATCCCATTTAGCATCGAGGTAAGTGTATTGATTATTTGATTCTTCAATACGATAGTAACCTCTCTTTCCACTATCATTATGAATATCATCCACAACTTTCGTTGACCAGGTCTTCACTTCGTTTCCGCTCTTAGCCTCGACCTTGATATCTCCTCTATAGCCATATGGAACATAGAAATTCAGGTAACGCCCTTCTATACCAATCATAGACTTGTCCTTTTCTTGACCTAGAAAATTGACTGTCTGATCTTGACCATCGAGACTAACCGTCCACTCGATTTTCTCGGTTTTTGGCAAATCCAAGACTTTGATATCCACTTCATGGCCATTGTTGAATCGAAGAATCTTGCCATCTTGATACTGTACTCCACACTTAACAACCCATTCTTCTTTAAGCTCAAATGCCTGCCCTGAATGAGGAAAAGCCAGTAAAGCTAAACCTGCTAGAGACAAACCAAATAATGTGATTTTTTTCATCGTAGATCCTCCTTAGGATTTTTTATGTTAATTATATCACTATGTTTTTATTTTGCAACTCATATCCTAAATATGCAAGCAAAAAACCTCTGAGATTGTTCTCAAAGGTTATAATCTAGCTAATTGCTGTTCTCAACCGCTGCAGTAATAAAGGCAGTGTAGAGTTCTTCTGGACGATTTGGACGGCTTGAAAGTTCAGGGTGATACTGACAAGCTACAAAGAATTTATTTTCAGGGATTTCCACGATTTCTACCAAACGATTGTCTGGAGAAACACCTGAGAAGACAAAGCCTGCTGCCTCAAACTGCTCACGGAAGGCATTGTTAAACTCATAACGGTGACGGTGACGGCGTTGCACCACTTCTTGATTATGATAAGCAGCTGCTGCCTTAGAGCCACGTTTCAACTTAGACGGATAAAGCCCCAAGCGAAGGGTTCCCCCCATATCCTCAACATCAATCTGATCACGCATGATATCAATGATAGGGTATTTTGTTTCTGGTGCAAGTTCTGCAGAATTGGCACCTTCGAGTCCTAAAACGTGACGAGCAAACTCGATACAAGTCAACTGCATTCCCAAGCAGACACCCAACATAGGAACATCATTTTCACGCGCATAGCGGATAGCTTGGATTTTCCCTTCCGTACCACGTTGACCGAAACCACCTGGCACGATGATTCCGTCCGCATCAGACAAAAGCTCTACCACATTCTCTGCTGTCACATCATTGGCATTGATCCAATTGATTTTAACTTCTGCGTCATTGGCATAACCAGAGTGTTTCAAGGCTTCAACCACAGAAATGTAGGCATCTTGCAACTCAACATACTTACCGACAAGGGAAATTTTAACTTGTTTCTTGAGGTTCATGACCTTGTCCACCATGGCTGACCATTCTGTCATATCCGCTACAGGTGCATCTAATTTCAAATGGTCACAGACAATTTGGTCCATACCTTGTGCCTGCAAGTTCAATGGAATTTGGTAAAGGTGTTCAACATCCAACGATTCGATAACGGCTTCTGGTGCCACATCACAGAACTGTGCTAGTTTGTTTTTAATTCCTTGACCAGCTGGCTCTTCTGTACGAATAACCAACATATTTGGTTGGATTCCCAATCCACGCAATTCTTTTACAGAGTGTTGGGTTGGTTTGGTTTTCATTTCACCAGCAGCCTTGAGGTAAGGAAGCAAGGTTGTATGGATGTACATAACATTATCCGCCCCCACATCTGCCTTCATCTGACGAAGGGCCTCTAAGAATGGCAAGGACTCGATATCTCCTACTGTTCCACCGACCTCTGTGATAATGACATCAGAGTCAGTCGTTAGAGCGGCACGCTTGATTTTTTCTTTCAAAGCATCTGTGATATGAGGAATGACTTGCACAGTTGCCCCAAGGTATTCTCCACGGCGTTCCTTACGCAGAACTTCACTGTAGATTTTACCAGTAGTCACGTTGGAATATTTGTTGAGATTGATATCGATGAAACGTTCATAGTGACCCAAGTCCAAATCTGTCTCAGCCCCGTCATCTGTCACAAAAACTTCCCCGTGCTGGTAAGGGCTCATAGTTCCCGGATCAATATTGATATAAGGGTCAAACTTTTGAATGGTTACTTTCAGACCACGATTTTTCAAGAGACGACCCAGACTTGCTGCCACAATCCCTTTCCCAATAGACGATACCACACCACCAGTTACAAAAATATATTTCGTAGACATAGATTCCTCTTTCTAAAATGCTCAAGGCCTTGTTAACTACGAGGGGACATAGAAAACAAGACCCTTATGGATAACGACATTTCCAGAAAAACTTCCTGAAAAAACAAAAATAGCTCCCTAAGAACTAGGGAGCCCCGACCTCTAAAAGAGGTGCCCGAACAATATGATACCTAAAAATAGGATAATTGTCAATAGCTAACTTTTATTCCTCGCTGGTTTCAGCGTCGTCATCTGAAAAATCGTCGTCTTCTTCGTTGAGATCCACGTCTTCACCTAAGTCATCAGGAGCGATTTCGTTGATTTCTGCATCATAAGCTTCCACTTCATTTTTCTCATCATCTGGATTTTCATCATCGTATGAAAGAGCTGGATCTGCTTCGTATGCGTCTTCGTCTTCTGGATCATCCGCATTGTAGTCAATAGCATCTGAATCGCCATCCATGAAGGCATTGACACGTTTTTTCTTAGCTTTTGGTGCTACTTCATCGTCGTCATTTTCTTCAAGAGCGATGATTTCTTCGTCGATTTCGTCCACACCATACCATGAACGAAGCCCCCATTTGTTGTCTCCAAGTGAGATGAAGCTACCGTCAAAGTTCAACTCTGTGTAGAACAAAGGCAAGGCTTCGCGGATATCGCTGTTTGATGTCCCAAGGTAGTTTTGAATTTCGTTTACAAGATCGCTAAAATGCATCTCATGGTCGCGACCACGAAGTTCCAAGATAGCACGCGCTACCTCAATCATAGATAGTTCACTTTTTTCTTGCCCAGCAAATACTTCTAATTCCAAAGCGTTTCTCCTCATTTATACTACTATCGCCAGAGTAAACAGACTCTGACCTCATTTTATCATTTACTCTTTATTTTACGATAATTTTGCAGAATAGTCAAAGGTTAAGGGGGAGAAAGTGATAGGACTTTTTATTTCTTTGCTACCCAGCCGATGGCATCGCTAGGTGGATTTTTAGTATCAATCCAGATAAATTCGATACCGATTTCACCATTTTTAAATTTGGTCAATCGAATGCCGTTGATTTCCAGCTCATTGAGTCGTTGATCTGTCAAGACTTCGCGTTCTTTCAAAATGAAAATCATACATAGAAATTTTTAAAAATTTTCTCTATCGTAAACCTGCCACTAGTTCAGAAGCTATACTAGCTGATTCCAAACGTAGTATGGTCATTTCATCTACCTTCCCTAATAATGGCATTGCACCATACCAAACAATGGTCTTGTTTACCAAAAGAATAGGCGTGACTATTTTTGATTGAGTAAAAGATACTTTAATTTTCTGGCTCTTCAACTGGTCTAGCCATGCTTTATTTGCAACCGTCTCTGGTATACATATCTCAATCTGACTCATTCTAAATTCTTTTAGAAAATTCATCAGTTTTGTCTGGTGCGCATAAGGCAAAATAAGCAGACATTCCTGTCTTTCCCCTGCCAAGTCCTCTCTCAGCACATTCTCATATCTACTATCAACATAAACGAATTGTTTCTCCTCACCCTCAATGGCACGATAATCCATCTTTCGATAAGCTACTTGTCGTTTCTGAAACATCTTTTCTAAATAAGGAACATGAATATCCACATAATCGAAAATACGTACCAAAGACTTATCCTTGTAGTTTCTATGAATCCGACCTGCATACTGAATCAAATTATTTTTCCAAGAAAAGGGTGCTGCCAAGATCAGCGTGTCCAACTGAGGCAAGTCAAAACCTTCGCCAATGTATTTTCCAGTAGACAATAAAACAAACCCTTTATCTAACTGTTCTAACGTCTCCATTAAACTTGTTCTATCTCGGACTTTGGTTTTTCCGCTAATAATATAACAGTCATCAACCTCTTTCTCTTTCAATAACTTTTCAAAGACATTTATCTGTTGAGTTCGATTGACTAGAACCAAGATATTCCGCCCTTCTGCCACTTGGGCTAGAATATCCTTGAGAATCAACTGATTCCTCACTGAGTCAGTAGCAATCCAATCACTAAGCTGTATAAAATTACTTGCTTTGGTCTTTTCAATCTCCAAATGACCAAAAGAAGTGAATCTTAATTGCAATTGCCGTTTAAAATCCGTTTCCCTCTTATCAGCAGTATGGAGTATCTCACCCATTCTCTGAAAAACAATAGGCTCATAACCATTCTTACGCTCAGGCGTAGCCGTCAAACCGTAAAGATACTTCCCTCTAAACTGAGCAACAACTTTTTCAAACATCAAGGCAGAGACATGATGACACTCATCCACAATCATCATCTCATACTCATCCAAAAGACTTTGACTATTTTCCAACTTAAATAGAGATTGAATCATAACGACATCAACCAGTTTACTCAGCCATTTCTTAGTCCCACCGTACTGCCCAACATAGCCGATTACCCTTTCACGACCTGATGGCGTATAACGGGTAGCTTCTTCCTCTTCGAAAGTCAAAAAACACTTTAGGCGATCCAGCCACTGGTCTAAGAGTTGCCTATTATGAACTAGGATAATTGTTTTGGCCTTCCTTTTAGAGATGAGAGCAGCACCTAAAACGGTCTTTCCAAAACCGGTCTCCGCATGAAGTAAACCATTTTCTTTAGAAGTCATATCTGACAGGGCTAACTCTTGCTCAAAAGTGAGTTCTCCCTTAAATTCCACTCTAATAGACCTTTGTACCTTTCTCCTATCTTCCACAACTACCTGCTCATACTCAATGAAAATCAAAGAGCAAACTAGGAAGCTAGCCGTAGGCAGTACTTGAGTACGGCAAGGCGAAGCTGACGTGGTTTAAATTTGATTTTCGAAGAGTATTAAATTTATCTTGCGATGGATATAGTAAACCTCTTGGTAGCCATAAATAATGATCGGATTCTCCAAATAAATACATTCGCTCAGGAATTTGATAGGTTGGCTGTCGCATAGCCTGCTTTAAATAAAATTCGGGATTAGAAAATGAAGCCATATTTTTCAAGAAAAACAGTGTCTTGGGTGTCACAGACGATTTTTCAAGTTGGATCATATTGGATAAGACGACCTTCAACTCCTTGTCCAATTCTTGCTTGCCTAACTCCTCTTGGATTAACAGTGCCACTTTAGCAGTTGAAACCCTCTGAATTTCTTGTAAATACCTCCATTGGTCTTTATAAGGCTGAAACTGTTCATTCACAAAGACCGTTCGCCCTTGATGATAAGCTTCTCCTTGAAAAGGAAGGGCAATCAAATTGCCAAATCCACCTTTAGGAAGAACATCCTGATTTGGAAACATGCGATCAAAAGAATCAAAGGACAGTTGCATACTTTCCTGCATTGCCAGTTCTAACAGTTTCTTTCCAAACAAGCGAGCCTCTCGACTCGGAATCGCTTCCTCAAAGAAGAACCAAATATGGAGTCCGTGACCCGAACGAGAAATCTCTAAATGGGCTTCCATCTGGCGTTCCCTGGCTATTCTTCGAATGGCTAAACCGGCTTCTTTCCAATCTCTTTCATCCAAATCCAGTACCAAAAAATAACAGCTATCATCTAAGTGCATAGGAAAGATACCGATAGCTGTCTCCCCACGAAAATGAGATTTCAAAACGGAATCCGTCAATGTCTGGAAACTTCGTTTTTCAGGTGGCAACTGCTTCCAACCATAATCATAGGATGGAAAATACTGAATTTTCCCTTGATCATTGATAAAGCTCTTAGCATAAACATCATAACGGCCAGCAAACACGGAGGTAAACAATTGTAATTTTTCTTGCGTCGTCAAGTGACTACTTTGAAGTTGGAACATCTCCTCGAACCGAGAGCGTTCCATAACAAACTGACTCTTGTCTTTAAGACGTTTACACAAGAAAAACTCACTATCCCCATTAAAAGAAGAAAAGACATCAAGTACTTCTACCACAATTCCATCCAAAGACACAAAAACAGCCATAAGAGTCCCCTCCTTGATTCCTATAGGCTGATTATAACAAGAATGTCTGAAATTGTACACGAAAATAAAATCCAAATAGCACTGAAAGTACGAGATAAATAGAGTTTAAACGAGCAATCTATAAAATTAAAAAAACACATATTATCAAGCGAAATCTTTGATGATATGCGTTTTCTTGTAGGAATATTTACTTCATTTTTTTCCTAAAATTCAATGTTTACTCAGTATTAGGATTTTTAAAGATCGAGTTCTAGATACATCTTTTCTGATGACAGATCGTTTTGACCACCGAGCAAGAGATTTTCAAAAAAAGCTGTTAAAAACTCAGGACGTCGCTGTAAAATCTTTGCATTATCTAATACCAAGGCATCACGAAAATACTTGGCATGTTGCTGAAATGGTGTATTATCAATATCAAAACCAAACTCACGAAGATATTGAATCAAAAAGACCGTTACCGTCCGAGTGTTTCCTTCGCGAAATGGATGAATTTGCCAGATTCCTGAAATAAAACGCTGGATTTGTTTAACCATATCCGCCTGGGTTAGTGTCGCATATGCAACTTGTTTTTCCTGATTAAAATCATAATCCAAGGTCATTTGAATCATGGAGTAATCAGAGTACACAACACTTTCACCATTCAAAACAGGTTCATGCTTTGTGATATTGGTCTGACGAAATTGACCTACCGGAATCGAGGGTTCAAATATATCTTGAAATAACTCCTTATGAATAGCAAGTAAAGTCGCAGGACTGAATCTAAAGCCTCTTCTAGACAAGAGTTCTACGATACGCAAAGAAACCAAGTCTGCCTCCTCCGTACTCGCATCAACGGTATGATGATAAGCCGTTGCATCCTCATAAACCTGCTCATAAGTCAGTTCTCCCCGGGACTGTTTCTCAGCCAAAGATTCCATATACTCTGATGGCACTAGATTGTCAACTTTCTGCAGACCAAAACCTATCCGCCATAAATCACGTTTCGCTTCATAAGACAAGTTTGGATTGTCAATGTTGTAAGTTGATTGCATAGAAAGATCCTTTCAATTGTTTTTCTGTGTCATAGGTAAATGGTGAAATGGGCATGGAATTGGCAAAAATTATAAAAAACCATCATTGGCATACACCACTCTGAACTCGTTGGTCTGTTCAAATCCCAACTCAATTCCCCCAACACCTGAGAAGAAGGCTGCAATGTTGTTTGCGTGCGGGTTTGAATTGAAAAAATTTGTTATGTAGTACCCTAATCTAAGGAATTAAAACAATGCCTCTAATTTTTCTTTGATATCCTGGAACATTTTTGGATCTGACTGTAATTTTGAAACAGCTCTTCTCTGCTCCTGAAAAACATCTTCAGAAGTTATGTCTTCTATTCCCAATGCTTCTTTAGTTTTTTTTCTAAAATATTCTTTTCCGTTTTCATCTGTAGAAAAGTCATAATCCTCACTATCTACACTATCGCATAGCTTAGCCAAATAAAGTTCTGGAGTTTGAAAAGGAAGATAGGAGACGTATCTAGACCAATAGTCTATAAATCTTCTTCGCTTTTCAATTAATTCAGTATCATTTCTTTGGCCTTTATTTCCTGAAACTTTGAATTTAATTGAACATCCTGTTAGCTCTCGGATAATTTTATCAAGCTTTCCATTGTCTGCTTCAGGAATTTTATCTGATATAATAACACCATTTTCAAGATAGTTCATTAAATTATTTGATTCACTAACATTAGTGTTTTGATCTCCATCAAGCCAAAAATAATGGTTATCGGAATCTAAATACGAAGAGTTTAAAATATTATTACAAATTATTTGATTTGCTCCACCAGGAATATATCTCACTACTAAATTCTGTTTAAGATTCTCACTACCTGAATGAGTGATAATAAAATCTAGAATATATTTAGCTAGTCTATCTTCAACATAAATCATCTTCCTAGAATGATACACATCACCTAATTCAAAAAATACATCCTGATAATCAATATTTTCAATAACATCTATCTTTTCTCCGTTTTTCACTAAAAGTTTCACAGCTTCTCTAGGAAAATCTTTTATAAGTTGTGTAGAATGTGTAGTGATAATAATTTGATGTTTTTTATTTAAACACTCTTGAAGTAAAAACTCTTTAAATTTATAGATTGCACTCGGATGAAGTGAGATTTCAGGTTCATCTATTAATATTAATGAATTTGATTGCGCATTTACTATATCATTTACTAACAAAATAATTCTAGCTTCACCTGTTCCTGCAAAAGCCTCAGAATATTCTTTTCCAGATTTTTTCATCCAAATGGTTTTGGAAGCTTTTATATCATCACCTTTTGAATACAACTTATGAGTTAAAATTTGAATGTCTGTATAAGATTCATCCATTATTTCACTAATAATTTCACAAACTTTATCATCAACTTTAACATTATCTATAACCATTTCCTTTTTATAACGCGTATAGCTACTTGTATTATTCTTTAAAATATCAGCAACTGGTTTAGATCGTAATCTTATAAAATCTTGTTTACTACGTTGGGTAGAAATTTTTTTAAAATTATAGTGATAGAAAAATAAATCAAAAGCAGAAACATATTCTTTACAATCACAAAAGACAACATTTTTTCAATGCCATCCCATCTGTCTGTCGAAGAACTTCCGATATATTTATTTTTGGGTAATCTTTCCATCCCATATTGTTTTTGAGGAGCATATGGCTCCCAATAATCTAATCCTTTTTTTGTTCCAGAACGGCCTTTAAGAACTTCTACATTTCTAGAAGCTTTAATGTTATAATATGAATAGATTAAACACTGTTTTCCATCCACTTCATCTATTTGATCAACATTTGTACTAAACCAATATTCAGACACACTTTTATTGGCTGGAGAACCATATAAAGCTTGTAAAATTGAAGTTTTATTTACTCCATTTCTACCAACTAATAAAGTAATAGGGAAATTAAAATTTATCCTTGAATTTAATGATAAACTCTTGTAATGAGGAAATCGTATATAATCAATATAAGGATAAAATTGATTTTTATTTTTAGAAAAATTTTTAGTTATTCCTTCTAAACTCTTAATTATCTGATTGTCCATTTGCTATCTCCCTATAAACCGACATAAAATAATTTCCACTAGCTTGAGCTAATTTCACTGGAACTGCATTACCAATTTGTTTAGCTAATTGACCTCTATTTCCAACAAAAATATAGTCATCATCAAAAGACTGTAATCTTGCAGCTTCTCTTGCACTTAAAGCTCTATTTTGAGTTGGGTGCCCAAATCTACCTTTTGAATATGACATACATCCTCCTGTAATAGTAATGGAAGGTTTGTTGATATCTAATATTCCATATACATCACTATGACCTGAACGATTTTTATGACAATTTAATTCTAAAGATTTTGGCAAAGAAGTTCTACTTCCCCCATTATTTCTAATATGAGTAATTCTCTCAATATTTAAATTAGATAGTTTGTTTGCAACATGATTGTAGATACCTTCTCCAATATATTCTTCACCCCCTTCAATAGGAGGCAAGTCCATTATTACACCAGCATTAATCCATGGAAGAAGGTTCAATTCTGGTATATTTGAATGAGTTTTGGAAGGCAAATTCAAAGTTAAATTTGTGTTATCAATAATTTCTTTTCTAATCCCGTGTAACACCAATCTTTTTCTCGATTGAGGAACTCCATAATCAGCTGTATTTAAAATGTTATAAATAACACTATAATTATTATCGATTGATGTCAAAAATTTTTTAAAGATTTTTTCATTTCTTGTTCTAGTCATACCCGCAACATTTTCCATTAATAGAAAATCAGGATTCAATTCATTAATCAAACGAAGAAATTGAAAAACAAGTTGATTCCTCTCGTCATTTTCATCATTAGTACCAATAGTTGAAAAACCTTGACATGGTGGGCATGCCACAAGCATTAGTTTATCGTCTGTATCAACTTTAAGATGCTCTTTTACTTCATCTCCTGATACTAAATTTATATCTTTATCTATTACAGACACCTCAGGATTATTTAATTTATAAGTTTTAACAGCTACGGAATCAATTTCAACAGCAACTTGAACATCTATGCCTGATTTTTTAAGGCCACTTGTAGTGCCACCTGCACCGCTAAATAAATCAATAGCAACAATTTTCCCCATAGTATTCTCCTAAAGTTTCTCCTTTTTATTATAACACTATCAAATGTAAAACCCAACCCGATAGGGTTAGGTTTTTAACATTATTTCACCAACTTCTTCATCTCATCAATACGTGCGACAGTCGCATCGTATTTAGCTTGGTAGTCGGCTTGTTTGTCGCGTTCTTTTTGGACGACTTCTGGTTTGGCGTTGGCTACGAAGCGTTCGTTAGAGAGCTTCTTGCCGACCATGTCCAGTTCTTTTTGCCATTTAGCCAGTTCCTTGTCGAGACGAGCGAGTTCTTCTTCGACATTGAGGAGGTCTGCGAGAGGCAAGTAGATTTCTGCTCCTGTGATGACGCTTGACATAGCCAGTTCAGGCGCAGGGATGGTTGATGCAATTTCCAAATGTTCTGGATTTGTGAATCGTTTGATGTAGTTGACATTGCTGTTAAAGAAGGCTTCCAAGTCGCTATCGCTTGTCTTAACAAGGATGGTGATTGGCTTGCTTGGTGCTACGTTTACTTCCGCACGCGCATTACGAACAGCACGGATCAAGTCTTTGAGGCTTTCGACACCTGTGTGGGCCGCAAGGTCTTCAAAGTCTGGATTAACAGTTGGGTATGCAGCTGTAACGATAGAGCCTTCTGAGATTTGTCCAAAGATTTCCTCTGTCACGAATGGCATGATTGGGTGAAGGAGACGAAGGATCTTGTCCAAAGTGTAAAGGAGAACAGAACGTGTGATAACTTTCTCTTCTTCGTTGTCGCTATAAAGGACTTCCTTGGTCAACTCAACATACCAGTCCGCAAACTCATCCCAGATGAAGTTGTAGAGGATGTGGCCAGCCACACCAAACTCAAACTTATCAAAGTTGGCAGTTGCTTTTCCGATAGTTTCATTGAGGTTGTGGAGAATCCAGCGGTCTGTGACATTCCCAGCTTCCTTATTGACAACTTTTTCAACATTGGCAGTTGCTTGCTCGAGGGTCAAACCTTCATTGTTCATGAGGATGTAGCGAGAGATGTTCCAGATCTTGTTAATGAAGTTCCATGAAGCATCCATTTTCTCATAAGAGAAACGCACGTCTTGTCCTGGCGCAGAACCGTTTGAAAGGAACCATCGAAGGGCATCGGCACCGTATTTCTCGATAACATCCATCGGGTCAATCCCGTTACCGAGAGACTTAGACATCTTGCGTCCTTGCTCGTCACGAATGAGACCATGGATAAGGACGTTTTGGAATGGCTGACGACCAGTGAATTCCAAGGATTGGAAGATCATACGAGACACCCAGAAGAAGATGATGTCGTAACCTGTAACCAAGGTTGAAGTTGGGAAGTAACGTTTGAAGTCTTCTGAGTCTACATCAGGCCAGCCCATGGTTGAGAATGGCCAAAGGGCCGAACTAAACCAAGTATCCAAGACGTCTTCATCTTGTGTCCATCCGTCACCTTCTGGAGCTTCTTCGCCGACATACATTTCACCCTCAGCATTGTACCAAGCAGGGATTTGGTGACCCCACCAGAGCTGACGAGAGATTACCCAGTCGTGGACATTTTCCATCCATTGAAGGAAGGTATCGTTGAAACGAGGTGGGTAAAATTCTACCTTGTCCTCTGTGTCTTGGTTGGCAATAGCATTTTTTGCCAATTGGTCCATCTTAACGAACCATTGAGTAGACAAACGTGGCTCCACCACTACACCTGTACGCTCTGAGTGTCCAACACTGTGGACACGTTTTTCGATTTTAACAAGGGCACCGATTTCTTCCAACTTAGCAACGACTGCCTTACGAGCTTCAAAACGGTCCATGCCTGCAAATTCGAAGGCAAGCTCATTCATAGTTCCGTCGTCGTTCATGACGTTGACTTGTGGCAAGTTGTGACGTTGACCCACCAAGAAGTCGTTTGGATCATGGGCAGGTGTGATTTTTACGACACCAGTACCAAACTCAGGATCTGCATGCTCGTCTCCAACGATTGGAATGAGTTTATTAGCGATTGGGAGGATGACGTTTTTACCAATCAAGTCCTTGTAGCGTGGGTCTTCTGGATTGACCGCAACGGCAACGTCCCCAAACATAGTCTCAGGACGAGTTGTCGCCACTTCAAGGGCGCGTGAGCCGTCTTCCAGTATGTAATTCATGTGGTAGAAGGCACCTTCGACATCCTTGTGGATCACCTCAATATCAGAAAGGGCTGTGCGAGCAGCTGGGTCCCAGTTGATGATAAACTCACCACGATAGATCCAACCTTTCTTGTAAAGGTCCACAAAGACCTTACGAACAGCTTTTGACAAACCTTCGTCAAGAGTGAAACGCTCACGAGAGTAGTCTACAGAGATCCCCATCTTGCCCCATTGTTCCTTGATAGTAGTGGCATATTCGTCTTTCCATTCCCAGACCTTGTCGAGGAATTTTTCACGACCTAGGTCATAACGTGTAATGCCCTCTCCGCGCAAGCGTTCCTCAACCTTAGCTTGAGTCGCAATCCCCGCGTGGTCCATCCCTGGAAGCCAAAGTGTATCAAAGCCTTGCATGCGTTTTTGGCGGATAATGATATCCTGCAAAGTCGTATCCCAAGCGTGACCAAGGTGAAGCTTACCAGTTACATTTGGTGGTGGAATCACGATTGAATAAGGCTTAGCCTTTTGATCGCCTGAAGGCTTGAAAACATCGGCATCAAGCCATTTTTGGTAACGACCAGCCTCAACCTCGGCTGGATTGTATTTAGGTGAAAGTTCTTTAGACATGTGTTTGTCCTTTCTCTATTTTGTTCATTTTATTTTGAATTTGCTTAGCAGCTTCTTCTGCAGACAGATTCGTATTATTTATTTTAAGGTAGTGGTGCAACTCATTTGGTTGATGTTGGGAATTTAATTGAAGTGTTTCAGTAGTCTCCAAAATTTCTCTTTCAGATACCTCAATATGTCGTTTTAAGGGTTTGTGCTTCAACCGGTTCTCCGTTCGATTTCGACGTAAACGCTCTTCAAGACTTGTTTCCAACTCAACAAACAGAATCTCTTGATGAAAGTTATCCAATAAATCCTGAATTTGCTTTAAATACATCAGCTGGTACTGATTTGAAAAATCAATTACGTCAGTTAAAATTACTGATCGCTGATTTCTTGCACTTGCTCCAAGGAAAGAAAAGGTGATTCCACGAACAAATTCCCACATTTCCTCTGTAAAGTCCTGATAGATTTCTAATGCAAAATCGATGGCTTGATGGTTATAAAAGAGGGTAGCATCTGTCAGTCGAGATAACTCTTGACCAATCGTCATTTTCCCAGAAGCCGGAGCCCCAATGATGAAAATGTGCATCAAACTACCTCCCACTCACTCCTCAGCAAGCCATATCTCAAATCATCACAGCGATTGCCTTGGGCATCTTTACGGTCTCGGATGCGAGCTTCGAGGGTAAATCCAAGTTTTTCTGCGACACGTTGACTTTGGACATTATAACCAAAGCAAGACAATTCAATCTTGTGTAGGTTCAATTCTTTAAAAGCTAGGTTAATCAAGGCACTCGCTGCTTCGGGCACATAGCCTCGACCCCAATAATCGGGGTGCAAGGTATAGCCAATTTCCAGTACATCATCTTCATGACGATGGTTGAAATCAACAGAGCCGATAACTTTATCAGTCCCTTTGACAACAATTCCATAGCCTGCTGGGAGATTATCCTTTTCATTGCGCTTAGGAAGGATATGCTCTAGATAATAAATCTCATCTTCCAAGGTCTTGACGGGCGGAAAGCCTGCAGGGTAGGAGACTTCTGGCAAACTGGCGTAGGCATGAATATCCTCGGCATCCGCCACTGTACGGACTCGTAAAACAAGACGTTCTGTTTCCAAGCGTTCATCATCCAAAACAAAACCTTTGATGATAAATTCTTTCAAAGTCTTGGTTGCCCAAATTCTAAATTGAGTAGCCTTACTGGAATTTACTCGATAACCAACTGAAATGATAGCATCCAGATTGTAATATTCAAGTTCATGCCGGACAGCTCTATTTCCCTCTTGTTGAACCTGTGCAAATTTTGCACAAGTTGACACCTTATCTAACTCACCACTATCATAAATGTTTTTCAAGTGCTTTGTAATGACACTTCGTTCAACTCCAAAGAGCTCTGCAAGACCTTTTTGAGTCAACCAAAGATTTTCATCTTGTAAAAGGATATCTAGCTGAACATGGCCATTGGGTGTGGTATACAGGATGAAATTAGAAATTTCATTCAAGACAATTCACCTCCCCCCTTCAGTAAACAATTACTTCTCGTTTTTAAACTTTATGCCGTTTTCCTTCAACTTCTTAACGGTTACGGGACCAATTCCCTTCAAAGCGAGAACTTCTTTTTCAGTCCATTTTTTGAAATCTGAAGATGTACGAATCCCATTTTCAACAAAGATGTGAACAAGATCCATCCGAATTCCCTTCATTTTTTCCTCATTCATAAAGGAGTGCCAATCGGATACCTCGGATAAACTTCTTATCATACTGGAATGAGCCGAAAATACTGGTTTACGGCGGAACTTTTCGGCCTCGTTTGTTAAAAATTTCGTTAAAATAATATTTTCTAGTAAATAATCAAACAGAGGATACAAACTAGCTTGTAACGATTCAACTGAATTTGGACAATAGCATTCTTGGTCTTCTATATCTATAACCTTGAATTGCCAATCTTCCTCTATAAAGAATTCAACAGCTTCATCATTGATTTCCACTAATTTTGCAAATAGCTGACTTGCTTCCTCAATTTTTCCTTGAGAAAAAGCAGAGATGATGGCATGAATAAGAATGGTATCATCCCGTTTCCCTTTATTTAATTCTTCACGATAGAAACGTTCAACCTTTAGTTCCTGACCAGTAATATGATACAAGGAAAGCATACAGAAGACAAAATTAGGAGGAAAACGTTCAGGTCGCTTACTCAAATATAGGTCAATCAATTCTATAGCCTTAGAATTGAAGTTCTCCATCATATAATACTCAATCAGAAACATCAGAGCAGACAGGATAGGGCGTGCTTCAAAATAATTCCAACTATTGTATCCATTCACTTTCCATTTTTCTAAAACTAGAATTTCAAAATCCAATACTTTTTTAAAAGTCGACAAATCAAAATCTTCAACTTCTGATAATAATAAATGAAAATCAGCCGCAAAATAATCTGGATTTATTTTTAAAACTTGCTTTAACAATTTATTTCGCTTCTGTGTATTCGGAGTATGCATAGCTTCTCTAAATAAAGCATGATCCTGATTCCAATCAAAAGTCCTATTTTTCAGTTGGTAATTGATTAGCTGAACATCTGGATACTCTCCGTGTTCATCAGCATATTGCATCACTGCTGTATGTAGTTCATCGAAATTTTGAATGGTCCGACGTTCTACAAAAGTTGGATTTTTGGCCATAATTTCTGTCCAGGTAGCCTCTTCTTCAGAAATAACTTTGATATCCAACTTTTGCTGGCGTTTTAATTCTTTTTTTCTATTTTTCTTTTTAGCCATCTATTTTCTCCTCTAATTCATCCTTCAATAGATTCGACTCAACTGACTTAGAAATCCTTACAGTCTCAGATACAGGCTTTATTGGAGAATTCCAGTTTCTCTGTAGCTTGTTTACTTTGAAGGTTGTACCCCAAGCCTGACCAAGGTAGAGTTTTTCCAGTTACATTTGGTGGTCGGAATCACGAACGAAAAAGATTGAGACTTTTGAACTCCTTGAGTCTTGAGAACGTCTTCATGAAGTTGTTTTGTTAACGACCAACCTAAACATAGGATGGAGTGTATTTAGGTGAAAGTTATTTAGACATTATTTTTTCTCCTTTTATGAATATTTCTTTTATATCTACGATTTATTAATATACTGTGCATATTGTCACGATACACATAATATCCATTACAGGTGTTTAAATAGAAATATTGTAATAACCAAATTATAATCTTCCCAATAACTAATGATAATATGAAACAAACGAAAATAATTATAGTTGAGGCAAATAATTCAGACATCCAATCAGCTTCGGGAGTTATAAATTCGACCAATTTCTTCTTAATCTTTAAACCCCAAATAATTTCGGTTAACTTTGGAATAATACTCAACATTAATAGAGTAAGAAAACCATATAGTTGAGTTCGATATAGGTGTCTATCCATTTTCTCAGTTCTTATTGGTTTTTTCTTATGTTTTTTTGTATCGAATTGAGAATTTATTTCTCCAATTAGACTAGGAATTAAAATTGGCAAAAACCATGTTAAAGCATTTATTAATTCATTTTCAACTTGATTAAATACTGCTAACAGTAATATACAGATTGAACCAATTAACCATGATGCTATTACTTCTTTGGTATCTTTTGCACCATGTCTAATTAGATTATAAATCATCCACCAGCATATTAAATAAAGTGCAATAAGTGAACTGAACATAAGAATGTCAGTTATTAAATCAGAATGAAAATCAATAACATTAGAAATAAAGTAATAAATATAGATATAATACCATAAAAACGAAATAATAAGCATCGTGGCATATACATTCCACAGTGTCTTTCCCTTTACGATATCTATTTTATTAACTTTTTGAAATATCTTGATTGATCCTACAGTTTTTATAACAGATAATACAAATGGTATTATTAAAACTATTACAATGCTAAACCAGTAATCCAATTGATTTTCATGTATACTATAATTATTTGAAAAATATTTATATAATTTTATTAAGGTTGATTCAACTAGATTTTTATTATAGAGAAAGTATATCAACATTCCACAAAATATTCCATCAAAAGTATTTATAAAAGCCAAGGACTCCATACTTTTAGAAAGAAAATCTTTTAACTTATTAAACTGACTTGTATAGTTAAAAACATATATCAGTAGCGATGTAAATTGGAAAAATATTAAAAATCTAAAATCATTAATAAAAAAAAGAATTAAGGACAAAAGAGAAATAATCCAATAAGAAACAACATATTTTTTATATAAAAATTTTTTAGCTAGTAATTTAAATGAAAAACTTAACGAGAATAAAAAAATAATTATTTCTAGAATAGACAATGCAGTGCTCTTGCTGAAAATCAAACTTAATAAAAAGAGGGATAGTGATAAACCTAAAGCGGAGGCAATTGATATCAAAGGTAAATAGGCAAATGTCCTCAAAAGTATTCCCCGAATTTTGGGAAAAATACCCCATAATCTATTATTAGGTTTAAAATAACAAATCAACTTCATTTATTCTCTCTCATCTAATGGTTGTTTTATGTCCCCCACTCACTACTCAGCAAGCCATATATCAGACTGTCACAACGGTTCCCTTGGGCATCTTTGCGGTCTCGGATGCGAGCTTCCAGAGTAAAGACAAGTTTCTCTGCGACTCGTTGACTTTGGGTATTGTAACCAAAGCAAGAGAGTTCAATCTTGTGAAGACCCAAATCTTTAAAAGCTAAGTCAATCAAGGCTCGCGCTGCTTCTGGCACATAACCACGACCCCAATAGTCTGGGTGCAGGGTATAGCCAAGCTCTAGCACATCGTCCCCATGGCGATGGTTGAAATCAACAGAACCAATGACTTTATCGGTTCCTTTGACGACAATCCCATAGCCTGCTGGGAGGTTTTCCTTTTGATTGCGTTCGGGAAGGATATGCTCTAGATAGTAAACCTCATCTTCCAAGGTTTTGACTGGAGGAAAGCCTGCTGGATAGGCGACCTCTGGGAGACTAGCGTAGGTATGGATATCCTCAGCATCTGCCACTGTACGAACTCGTAGGACGAGTCGTTCGGTTTCTAATCGTTCTGGTAATTCAGTTCTTGCCATCCTTCTTCCTCGCTTTCTTGATAAAGCTTCCCATGGGATTGACTCGGCTATCTAGATAACGATAAACACGCTGATGGCCGTCCCCCATAAAGTAAGTCGGCGCAAAACGGTCATTTTTAAAATGTCCCTTTTCATCCAAGAGTTCAGGATTAGCCAGTCGGTCAAGAATCTTAGCAAAAATGTGGCAAATACCATCTTCCTCAATAATCCGATCTACCTGACAGTCCAATACGACTGAACAGGCCTCTAAAATCGGTGCCTGAGTCCGTTCAGAAATCTCGTAGTCTAGCCCCAGGTGTTTCAATTTCTCCCGATGACTGATAAAACCAGCCTGCTCCATCTCGAGCATGAGATTTTCATCAGGAATATTCACAGTAAACTTCTGGTAATGCTTGATTTGCTCAGCCGCATTTTCCTCAGCTCCGACACCAATGACTAGCCAATCTCCCAAGCTATAAGAGGAGCTACAGGTCGTAATATTGTGTCCAAAATTCTGATCCTGATATCCCAAAATGAAGATAGGAAAGCCATAGTAGAGTTTACTTGTTTTAAAAGATTGCTTCATAACAACCTCCTTTGACTAAGACGCAAAAGAAAAGCCCTGCCATCTACATGACAGGGACGAATGTATTTATCCGCGGTACCACCCAATTTCGGGCAGTTGCCCGCAACTCTCGTCTTTAAAACAAAAAGACACTTTTATTTCAATTTTTCATCCATTAGCAACTAGTTTTGACACATTTGTGGACTTCTCAGCACCGCCACTTTCTGTAAAATGTGGGATTCAAAACACCTCTAATGGCTCTATTGTAGCAAGATTTTGATGGAAATGCAAGGCACAAGAAAGATTACTTGAACTTGATGCCATTTTCCTTCAATTTCTTGATGGTAGCTGGGCCGATTCCTTTCAAGGCAAGGAGTTCTTTTTCAGTCCAGTTTTTAAAATCTGACGCAGACTTGATGCCTTCATCATAGAAAGTCTTAGCACGATCAAGTGGGAGTCCACCCAAGTTTGCTGCAAAATCTTCTACAGAATTGGCTACTTTTTGAGCTTGCTCTTTGGTAGCTTCTACTGCTTGTTCAACTTTTTTAGAAACAGCCTTACCAGCTTGGCTTGCTGACTGTTCTGCACGTTTTACGACTTTTTTTGTCTCTTCTACAACCTTAGTCACAGTACTTGAAAAAGCACCTGCACGACGGAGGCTATTTCGTAATTGTTTTTTACGATTGAGTTTCTTTGACATGATAAAATCCTTTCAATAAAAAATCCCTGCTCTGACAAGGATTTAATATAAATATTCTATCAAGATTTTAGTAAAAAATCAAGAATCTATCTCGTTTAATAATTTCGCTCACCAAACAATCCATCTGGCAAATCATGGAATCCCTTGCCTGCTTTGAAGTTTTCAAACTTACCGAGCAAGAACTGATAAGCATCCAAGCGGCTTTCGTAGCGAATCATGGCATCTTTGGCACGCTCGTCTTGGTCTTCTTCGTAGACTTTTTGGCTTTCCTTGTGCGCCATGTCGTTGATCATGATTTGGGTATTGACCCAAGCTTCAAATTCCTTCATAAACTCTTGTTCGTAACTCATTTTTTCTCCTTATTCTAATCCACGAAAATAGTCTGTGTCAATCTCACGGTAGGGTTGAATATCCTGAACGTATTCCAGCACACCTTGGAATTCTCCCTCTTCATCGTGCACTGCTGCGTAGGTGATGTGGACAAACTTGCCTCGCGACTCAGACTTAAACCACATCTCATACTTGTCCTTGGTTCCCTCACGAAGACCCTTCATGATAGTCTTGACCTTGTCCAAGTACTTAGGTGGATGGCAAAGTTCAACATTCCGTCCAACTTGGGACGGTGTCCGTTTGAAAATCATCTCATCAGCTGGCGCATTGTCATTGTAATACTGGAAAATATCGTCTTTATTGACAAAGGTAATCTCCATAGGGAGATGATTGAGGATGAGATTGGCCTGCTCGACGGAGAGATAGCCATTGCCAAAAGCCTGTTGACTATGGCGATCTAACACCGCCTCTTTTTCCTTAGGGGTAAAGGTAATGGTGAACTGACCTTCTGGTGTATCGATAACTTGTTGAGTTTGACCCTTTGCCGTGTCTAGTTGCACAGGTTCCTCTGCACTCTTTTCCTCAATAAAGCTTTGACGTTCTGGCACCCATTTTTCAGACGGACGGATGATGGCATAGCCATAAGCATCACTCTCCTCCGCAATCTGAAGCCAGTCATCCTGAGTAAAGGACTCAAGGAGAATCATGAGAAGGATGGACTCTTCCTTGAAAATCATACTTTCAAACTCTGTCGCAAAGGCTTCAAAAACTTCCTTCACACTGCTAATAGGCACTTCTGGTAATGACTTGGCTGTCGTTAGAGCTATTTGAAAGAGTTCTCTAATCTGGTCATCCACTCCCCACATGACCTTAGGAGGTGAATCGTGTCCATAGCGCTCCATGATAGGAAAGAAGAGCTCTTCCTTGCGCTGGTAGTGGATGTCAAATTGTCCCAAAAGCCCCATTTGACGGACCAAACCCTTGCGCATCTCCGCAAGCATTTCTTCATCTTCCACAGACTCATAGGTATCTAACAATCTACGAATGCGAATCAAGGCCGCACGGAGGGCCAGATTTTCTTCCTTAAATACCCGAACTGGGTGACCTGGATGCTCGGTATCCTCTACTTCGACACCTTTAATAGCATTTTTAAAAAGATTAGCATGGACATCACAGAGTTCCATGACATCTTCAAATGTGACGCCCGAGTCCGAGTTCATCAGCTCGTGCTCCATGAGGGAAATCTCTATGGCTGAGACACCCGCAAAGGTCGCATCAAAACGCTCCTGAACCGACTCAGGAGAGACACCATTGTGCAATTCTAACAAAATATCCCGCAGGACATGAATCCGTTCATCTGCCATTAGTCTAATCCAATCACTTCGTAGCCGTTTGCTTCCAGCGTGCGGACAATCTGGTCCATAGGAGTTCCTTCCAGCTTAGACCCCTGCTTAAGCGATACTTTGCGACCAACTGTATTGCGCATTAAGGGATTGGCAAGGGGTTTAAAACCCAGCTCCACTAGAATTTCCAAGACTTCTGGATGCTTGTCCACCACTTCTGCAACGGGAATTGACACATCGATGATATTGTCCATGACGACCTCCATTGTATGTTCTAAAATGATTTTACTGCTTATATTATACCATATGGAAAGAGATTAAAAAACTAGCAGTGTAGTTCCTGCTAGTTCTCTGCAACTTGGATTACCATCTAGATAAGTTTAAAGAGCCAATCCAATATCTTAAATACTATCTTGTAAAACAATAATTGGACTGCAAAAGAGATGATCATCCAAAAGAATTTCAAAATCCCAATAATCGGTTTAATAAAAAGAATGGCAAGAATTGCCCAGAAAAATTTCATTCTTTCTCCTCTGGCTTAATGAGCCACCGAGCCGTATCCATTAACTTATCTGCAATAAAAAGTTTACCTAGACCGACAACGACATGGTCATCTTTCTTTATCGTTCTCATTACTTTCACACCTTGCACGGTCAAAAAGTAATTCCCATAAGTTTTAGCTAGAATTTTTATGAGTCCCATATTACTCTCCTTCGAGGATTTCAGCCTCTTTTCGGATTGTTTCAACATCTTCTTGATATTGAACTTCACTATAGTTGACTAGCTTGGATAATTCTTTCTGCAAGCTTTCCCCCATTGGTTTCATAGTTGCAAAGGTTAAACCACCTGAAATGATACCTCCCAAGATAGGTATGAATTTCCCCATTCCTTTGGCCAGCCCTCCCTTGGTCAGATTCACACCAAATATTTTTAAGACTTTTTTCAAAATAGGGTACCAAAGCGTTTTTGTTAAAGCTTTATTAGGCACTGTTTTCATTACCTGTTTGGCAATTGTTATACCACCAGCACGTAGCAAAGCAGCGGTTCCATTCACCCCCAACATGACGCCTAGATAAAGCAAGAGGGTATTTTGAGCATCTTCACTCAACTCCTCGCGTGAAGCCCAAAGATCCTCATAACCATAAATATAACCTAATTCTTGAGCCAATTTCAGAGAGAAACCATAAAATTGAGCCACATCAGCTGGAATAGTAATCGCCATAGCAATCCCTCCAGGTAATCCTGCCAAAACAGAAGTTCCACTCGCCAATAAAACATTATCCCTAATACAGGCATTAGCCACTCGATCTAAGATTTCTTGAGATAAGAGAGACGTTGGACCTTGTTCTAATAAGGTAGGGATGTCCTGTGGATCCAATTCTTTGGAAAACTTATCTACTAAAAATTTCGAACGATCAACCTTAACAACTGGTAGTTTTACCACTTGTTGTAATACTTGCATAGCTAACTCTTGTTCAGCCATATACAAACTCCTTTTACTTCTGTAAGTTATATTCTACGATAGCATACTCTTTTAAAGTATGTTTCAAATTCCCCTCAAAAATTTTCAAAAAATCCTTAGCAACTTATTTGTTAAAGATTTTTAATAGTCTTTGTAGAGGCAGCTCGAATATTCAACTTCTACCTTTACAACATGATATTCTATCTGTGAACGATAGTCTATTATTGTTTCACCTAAAATGTTCCTTGAATACACACTAACTATGAACTTTCGAGCTTCATCTTATAAATCCATAATTTCTTTTTTCTTTCGATCAAATTCTTCCTGGGATAGTATCCCTGCATCTAAAAGAGATTTTAGTTTTGTAAGGGCTTCGATTTGCTCATCTAATGATAGACTTGGTTTCATGGCTTTTTCATCTAAACCTTGTGCCATATTCATACCAAAAATCATCCCTGCACTATCACCTAGACCATGTTGCTCCACTCCTGATGAAATTTTTTGTTGTGCTGCAATATTAGAAGATTTCTGCGATACATCATCATAAGCTTTTAAATTCATCTTATTTGATGAAAATTGTTTAACCAATTCCTTAGATTCTGGTGAGAACTCAATATTAGCAATGGCAACTTTTACAATCTCAAATCCAAAACGTTCTTTCCAAGTCCCTGCATACTGTCCATCATTTGATACTTGGGTTGCAAGAACTGAAGCTTGTGAGGGTAATTGTGAAATACGATAAGTTGTTGACAAAGAATTAAGTGCAACAATAAAAGATTGAAGAAATTCTGTTACTATTTGTGATCTAGCTTGAGCGCTATCAAAGGTATAATAAGTCACATTGGCAGGAAGAAAGTTTCTGATAAATTGCTTAGCATCTGTAATTTGGATAGAAAATGTTCCAAAAGCACGTACTTCTAAATCTGTCCCATAAAACAAATCATTATACATGACTGGACCGCGAGTCCCAAATTTAATATCACGAATTTCTCTCAAATTAACAAAACAAATCTGTTTTTGCTGATCACTTTGACCCCCGAATCCAACACGATTAACAACATTGTCAAACAGTGACTTTTTCAATCCATCACCGTTAAAAACACTGCTCTCACCATTTTGGTATTCATATCCACCTGGTTCTGTAATAATTTCCTCGATACCAGACTGACTAAAGATAAAGGCAGCAGTATTTTCTGGAATAAAAATCTTGGATCCGTTGGAAATAACACCGACAGATCCCTTCGTATTGACACCCCTACCATTATTATTTTCTTGAATAATACCTGGACTTACAGCTGTATGTTCATCAAAAGCTTGAACTGTGATAATTTCTTTCCACTGATCTGCAAATGTCCCACCAATAGAATCTGTGATGGCTTTTATCAACCCCATTTAATTGCCCCCTTATAAACTCTGCTCCATATCACAATAGGCACATCTAACTGTTTGCTTCACTTGACCTGACAAAGGTGCTCCACAAAAGCTACACTTGGTTGAAATCTTTTCTGGCTCTGCACCCTTAATCCCAAGCCCTGCTTTAAAAGTGTCAAATGTATCCTTAAATGTTTCTGCTAAAACATCTGCTCCAAACAAGCTACTATCTCTCAAGGTTTCAAAATTACTTGTATCACCTGAAATCAATTTAATAATGTTTCTAGCCCACTTGTCAGTATCCTTAGTATTATTAAATGCAAAGATAGCTTGTCCGCCATTATAATAAATTTCCAGCCGTTTCACACCATTGGTTTTGGTTACTGAAACTTGAGGTTTCCCTTCAAAAATTTTAATCTGGTTAATGGGTATGGTAACTTGGTCTTTTTTTCCTCCCCACAAACCTTTTTTGATATATATTAAGTGTAGATTCGTTAAAATTAATTCATCTGTAGACAAACCATTTTTCCCAAAACTCACATGGTCACTATTCATAACCATGTATTCATGTGGCAATAATTGATAATCCATATTGAACTCCACTCTTCCTATTAAAGACTAGCTTTCCACTGCTCCACTTGTTCATGTAGATTATCACGATAATCTTTTAAAATCTTAATCACTTCTTCTTTCCCTTGAATCGGTGCTTTCTTTAGTGGACCATATTGTTTTTTCAAATCTTCCATCTCTTTTTTAGTGCTATCTTTTAGTTCTTGGATAGCAGCACTATCTTCTAAAACAGTCCCTTTAAAGGCTTCATCTGCTTCTGTATAGTAATTATCGATTATTTTCTCATTCATAATCAAGTAATCTTCATAGGTTTTTATAGACTCAATTGTCGTATCGCTAACATCTTGTGGGTTAAAATCGCTTGAACTGAGTTTTTCTTTTGCTTTAGCAAACAACCCTTTCTTCTCAGAACTACTAGATGAAGCTTCTGTTTGATTCTCACTAGAAGAGCTACTTGTTTTTTCAGAAAGAGAACTACAAGCAACTAGAGTAGAAACGGAAAGACATAGCAAAGCTAAACGACAAACTTTTTTTATGTTATTCATTGATAGAATCTCCTTTTATTTATGAAATCATCATATCATATTTCCTAAAAAAAAAAGCATTTTCTGATTAGATAACATTAAAAAATACAGAATCCCTTTTTTAAAAGAATATTTTTCCATTTCAAATTCCACCTATTTTCCCCCACCAAAAAAGAGGGTCTCCCCTCTTCTTTAGTTCTTATCCAGATTGCGTAGCATCTCGTCAATCTTGTTTCCATACTCGATGGACTCGTCTTTGACGAAGGTCAAATCTGGGATTTTGTACAATTTCAAATTGCGACCAAGTTCACGTTTGATGGTACCAGTTGCTTTTTCAAGCCCGATTTGAGCTTTTTGATTATCCGAAGCAAGGTTACTCAAAATGGTGTAGTAAACCTTGGCAACAGACAAGTCCCCCAGCATCTGAACATCTGTGATGGTCACGCCTTGGACACGCGGATCACGGACTTTCTTTTGCAAAATCTCATTGACTTCACGCTTGATTTCCATGCCCACACGATCCGTACGGAAATGATTTGCCATGATATTCCTTTCTCTACTTTGAACCAAAAGCTAGGCCAGCAGACCTAGCTATTTTTATTAGATAGAGGAACTAGAGCCATTTGAATCTAGGAAACAAGCCTTAGATAGAACTGAGGGTTCATCAAGGCGCTGTTGACGACGAGTCAAATCGGCTATCGTTTCTCTATTATCTCTTGATTTCTTCCATGACGTACGCCTCAATCACATCATCCATCTTGATATCATTGTAGCCGTCAATCATCAATCCACCTTCACGACCGTTTGTAACTTCTTTGACGTCGTCTTTGTAGTGTTTCAAGCTAGCAAGTTCACCGTCATAGATAACGACACCGTCACGGATAACACGGACTTTAGAGTCACGGGTAACCTTACCGTTGATAACCATGAATCCACCGATGGTTCCCACTTTAGATACCTTGAAGGTTTCACGAATAACTGCTTCACCGATAACTTTTTCTTCAAATTCTGGATCAAGCATCCCTTTCATGGCTTCTTCCATCTCTTCGATAACCTTATAGATAATGCTGTGGAGACGGATTTCCACATCGTCAGCTTCTGCTTGTTGACGAGCTTGTGGTGTAGGGCGTACGTTGAAACCAACGATAAAGGCATTTGAAGCTTCAGCAAGGGTCACGTCAGATTCATTGATGGCACCAACAGCTGAGTGGACGATGGTCACTTTGACACCTTCCACGTCGATCTTTTGAAGTGAGGCAGAAAGGGCTTCAACAGAACCTTGTACATCAGCCTTGATGATAACGTTAACAGACTTGAGTTCACCAGCTTTAAGCGTATCAAAGAGGTTTTCAAGGCTGACACGTTGGGTAGCTTGACGTTGTTTCATGAGGGCACGTTTGGCACGCTCTTCACCGGCTGCACGCGCAGATTTTTCATCCTCGTAAACAGCAAAGTGGTCACCTGCCATTGGCGCTTCGTTCAAACCTGTAATTGAAACTGGTGTTGATGGCCCTGCAACCTTAACACGACGACCAAGGTCATTGGTCATGGCACGGACACGACCGAAGGTATTTCCGACAACGATTGGGTCTTGAACATTCAAGGTACCTTGTTGAACAAGAAGGGTTGCGACCGCACCTTTTCCTTTATCCAAGCGTGCTTCGATAACTGTACCGATCGCACGAACTGTTGGGTCTGCTTTGAGTTCTTGGATTTCAGCCACAAGAAGGACTGTTTCCAACAATTCTTCGATGTTTTGGTTGAATTTAGCTGAGATTTCAACAAATTCAGAATCTCCACCCCAAGCAGTTGACATAACTCCATGCTCTGCCAATTCACCGATAACGCGTTCTGGGTTGGCACCTGGTTTATCAATCTTGTTGATGGCTACAATAATTGGAACATTCGCTGCTTTTGAGTGGTTGATAGCTTCAATTGTCTGAGGCATAACCCCGTCATCTGCCGCTACGACCAAAATAGTAATATCGGTAACAGAAGCACCACGCGCACGCATCGATGTAAAGGCCGCGTGTCCTGGTGTATCAAGGAAGGTAATCTTCTTGCCATTTTCCACGATTTGGTAGGCACCGATATGCTGAGTGATACCACCTGCTTCACCTGTCGCAACACGAGAGTTACGAAGGGTATCTAGGAGTGTTGTTTTACCGTGGTCAACGTGTCCCATGATAGTTACAACTGGTGGACGCTCAACCAATTCATCTTCATTGAGATAACCATCTTCGACAAAGAAACGTTCGATATCGGCATTATCCACTTCAACCTTTTGTTTGGCTTCGATACCGTAATCCACCATGAGGAGTTCGATAGTTTCTCCATCCAAGGATTGGTTTTGTGTGGCCATGACACCCATCATGAAAAGTTTCTTAACGATTTCAGCTGGTTCACGTTTGATACGTTTTGCGATTTCCGCAACGGTCATACCATCTGTATATTCAAATTCTGTTGGCAATTCATGGAACTTACGCTCTGTAACAGGTTTTGGAGTCTGATTACGGTTGTTCTTATTATTGCCTTTTTTGTTCTTTTTGTTGTTATTCCAGTTACTATTCTTTTGATTTCTCACTTGATTTTGACTACTTCGATTCTTTTGTTGTTTTCTAGGACCATCTTCTTCGTGATCATAATCGTCACGATTTTTGTCTGGTCGAGCTTGTTTTTTACGACGTGTATCCACTGCAGGTTCTTTTTTCTCAGGGACGACTTCAACCACTGCTTGAACTTGCTGTGCTTGTTGCGCTTGTTCAGCTAACTTAGCAGCTTCTTCAAAGATTTCCTCTGGTTCCTTACGTTTGTTAGCTTGAGCCAAGGCTTCTTTAGCAGCCTGATACTGCTTGAAGCGTTCCTCGCTTGAACGTGCGTACTCTGCATTTTGCTCTGCTTTTAGGGCTGCTGCACGGGCTTTAAAGTCAACACGTGGAGCCGCTTGATTTGGACGTTTGTCCCCTTGTTGACGGCGCTCATTTCCACGATTTTGCTGACCTTGCTGTTTCTTAGCTTGGTCATTAAAGCGACGATTATCGCGGTTGCCTTGACCTTGTTTTCCACCATTGCGGCCGTCGTTTTTCTGACGGTTTCCGTTTTGTTGTTGGTCACGGTTATTGCCCTTATTTTGCTTGCGTCGCTCTGCCTGCTCTTTAGCACGTGCTTCACGCTCAGCCTTGAAATTACGACTTTGCGGTTTAGCCGCTACTTTTTCTGTTTTCGGAGCGACTGGCTCAGCTGGTTTTGCCTCTTCCTTGGCTACAGCTGGTTTTACTGGTTCAGACTTTTCGACTTTCTTTTCTGCACTTGCTTTTGGGGCTGCAGGTTTTGCCTCTTCCTTAGCTACAGCTGGTTTAGCTGGCTCAGATTTTTCGGCTTTCTTTTCTGCACTTGATTTTTGTTCTGCAGGTTTTGCTTCTGCTTTCGGAGCAACTGCAGGCTTAAAGCTGGCAGCGATTTTTGCAGCGACAGCTTCTTCCACACTTGATGAGTGGCTTTTCACATCCAAGCCCAACTCTTTTGCACGCGCTACAACTTCTTTGCTTTCTTTTCCAAGCTCTTTTGCGATTTCGTACAATCTTTTCTTAGACAAATCATGTCCTCCTCTTCTATTCCATAAGAGACCTCATTTTCTTTGTAAATCCAGCATCTGTTACAGCCAAAACCTTTCTCGATTTTCCGACTGCTATGCTTAATTCCAGTGTTGAAAACACGGTTACAATTTCTACTTGATAATAATGACTTTTATCTTGAATCTTCTTGGTCAGATTGGGTCCAGCATCATGGGCTAGAAAGACCAACTTGGCCTTGCCGTCTTGAACAGCCTTGACCACCAATTCTTCACCCGATATAATCCGCCCTGCTCGCTGAGCAAGTCCCAAGAGATTGCTTATCTTTTGCTTATTCAAGTCCTAACTCTCTTCTTTTCACTTTGTGATCCACATAAGCGATCAACTCATCATAAAAGCTTTCATCCACTTCCATGCTAAAGCTGCGGTTAAAGACCTTCTTCTTTTTCGCCTCTAGGGCTTCTGCATTGTCTAGCTTGATATAAGCGCCGCGGCCATTAGCCTTGCCTGTCGGATCGATAAAGACTTGTCCTTCCTTGTTCTTGACAATGCGGAGCAAATCTCGCTTATCAATCACTTCATTAGACACAACAGACTTGCGCAAAGGGATTTTTCTCGTTTTCATCTTTCCCTCCTCTAGCAGCTTTTATTCTTCTACAGTATCGTTTTCTGCTTCCAAATCTACCGAACCAGCTTCTTCCATGGCTTCAAATTCGCTAGCAGACTTGATATCGATACGGTAACCAGTCAAGTGAGCTGCCAAGCGAACGTTTTGCCCACGACGACCGATAGCAAGAGAAAGCTTGTTATCAGGAACAACCACCAAGGCACGTTTGCTGTCGTTTTCATCAAAGATAACTTGGTCAACCTCAGCAGGAGCGATGGCATTGTAGATAAATTCAGCTGGATCTGCTACCCACTCGATAACATCGATATTTTCTTCGATTGGTACCATGCGGTCATTTTTAGAATCGTAACGAGCTGGGTGGAATTTGCTAGTAATCTTCTTGATATTAGCACCACCGCGTCCAACGATTGTACCGATAGCGTCTACGTTTGGATTATGGCTACGAACTGCAACCTTCGTACGGTCACCAGCTTCACGAGCCACACTCATGATTTCAACAGTTCCGTCATAAACTTCTGGAATTTCTTGCTCCATCAAGCGTTTGATCATTTCTGGATGGCTACGGCTAACAAAGACGTTGACACCGCGAGGGTTGTCTTCAACCTTGTAGACATACACTTCAATACGATCATGAGAAGCAAAAACTTCACCAGGGATTTGGTCTTGTTTTGACAATTGGGCTTCGATGCTGCCAAGGTTGACATAAATGAAGCGGTTGTCAAAGCGTTCTACTGTACCAGACATGATTTCTTGCTCATGTTCTTTGTAAGTATTGTAAGTGATGGCACGTGTTTGCTTGCGCATTTTTTCCATGATGGTTTGTTTGGCAGATTGGGCTGCTACACGACCAAACTCAGCAGGCGCTTCTTCAAACTTAATCTTATCACCAAGCTCATAGGCTGAATTGATAGCAAGAGCATCTTTCAAGCTGATTTCCAAACGGCTATCAAATACTTCATCAACTACTTCACGGACAGTATAAACTGTAAAGTCACCTGTTTTTTCGTTGAAGTCAATAGCTACACTGTCTGATTGACCATAGCGTCTGCGATAAGCGGAACGAAGCGACTCTACTACTGCGTCGATGATGTCTTCTTTTTTGATTCCCTTGTCTTCTTCCAAAATGCGGAAGGCCTCTAGCATTTCTTTACTCATGTTTTCTTCACTTTTGAATTCTCAAAAGCTATCCTTTCTTTTTCTATAATTTTACTGCTAAACGTGCTTTTGATACTAAACTGTATGGAATTTGGACAGTTTTCTTACGTGTCTTGTCCATATATTCCATAGTCAACTCATCCTCTTCAAAGGCCAACAAGGTTCCTTCAAAGACCTTTTGCTTATCAATGGCTTGGTAGAGCCCGACATGGATGTATTTCCCAACCGCTCCAGCAACGGCATCCTTGGTTTTTAAAGGACGTTCCAAGCCTGGACTGGTGATTTCTAGGAAATATTGTTCTGGGAAGGGATCTGGCTTGATGGTGTCTAGGACAGGACTGATCATTTCTGTCAAGTCTGCCGTGTCGTTCAAGGTAATTCCTTCAGGTTTATCTACAAAAATACTGAGAATCATGTCACTGCCAATCTTTCCATACTCGATATCCACGAGTTCGAAAGGAGCTTCTATGACAGGTTCTACAACTTCTCTGACTAATTCTACGATTGTTGCGATTGCGTCCACCTCCTCATAAGCAAGAGGCGAAGATATTTCCCCGCCTCACTTTCTCATATTCTTACTCTTAGTATAGCACATTTGCTAACTTATGTAAAGCAAAAGCACTTGTACAGCCTGATTTCAGGCTATTTCTTAAAATTCTGCCTCAACTCGGTAGATAACTTGCCCCTTGTTGGAGAATTTTTGCTCGTATTCCGTCATGACATTGCCTTCAAAATCGCTGGCATGTAAATCAAGCCAGACACCATTGAGCTTCATGCCATACTGAGAAAAGCTCACTAGGCTGTACTCAAACAAGCCACGGTTATCCGTCTTGAAATGAATTTCTCCATTTTCAGGCAAGATACGTTTGAAGGTATCCAAGAAGGTCTTGTAGGTCAAACGACGCTTTTCATGGCGTTTTTTAGGCCAAGGATCTGAAAAGTTCAGATACAAGCGATCAATCTCACCGTCTTCAAAATAGTCAGTCAAGTCAGAACCATCTACCCACAAGAGCTTGATATTCGGTACTCCAACTTCAAGCACCTTGTCCAAAGCGTAGCTCAAAACAGACTTTTGAATGTCAATCCCGATATAGTTGATGTCCGGGTTTTGCTTTGCCATCCCTGAAACAAAGGCACCCTTTCCACTTCCTACTTCCACATGAATGGGATTATCATTTCCAAACAAGTCCCGCCATTTTCCCTTAGCTTCTAGGGGATTGAGGATCACATACTGGGGATTTGCCTCTAGTAATTCTGTGGCCCCTTTACGATTTCTAACTCTCATCTTCTCTTTCCATACTTGTCTCGGAAGTGACGCAAGCCATGAATCTCCCGATTGACATTTTCTAAATCTTGGTTCATATAATACTTGGAAATCTGGCTCAAGTAAGACAATTGACCGTACCAATACAATTTACTTAATACCGTCTGATTGTACTTGTAACCGTAGTAGGTCAACCATTCCTTCCACTGATGTTCTGGAATATAATGGCAGAGCATATGGGCCACATCAAACATGCGGTCGGTCAAGCGAACCGAATCCCAATCTACCAAATAAATCAAGCCACTATCTGTCTCAATCCAATTACTATGTCGTACATCTCCATGGACAATGGTCGCATAGTCCTCTCTAAATCCTGGAATAGTCTGACGTAAATCAGCCATCACTTCACTGATAAAATGATTTTTACGCAAAGCATCTGGAGCCGTTTCTTGCCAAGACTGTAGTAAATCTACAGGTGTTTCCATGGCATAGCCCAAACGACTCAACTGTGTCATCAACGGACGTGAGCGATGAAGACGGGTTAAAATATTGACGATTTGCTTACGATTCATATCATAGGGGGTCAATATCTTGCCTGTCAACCATTCTTGAGCACACATATCACGCCCATCTGCCAAACGGCGACTCCATAATAATTGTGGAGCAATTTGTTCTCTAGCTAGACCAGGTAGGATTGGAGAGGTGTTCATTTTTACAAAGATGCGCTTCCCATCAGGATAGCTACCCATATAAGCCTTGCCACTTTTCCCAGGTATGGGAGTCAGTGTTAGCTCATTATCACCCAAATCCATTTCTTTCCTCCGTATAAAGTTTCCTTACTATTCTACTAGTTTTTGGTCTATTCGTCAACCGCTCCACGCCCGATTCTCAAAGAAAAGCCTCTGGATTGGCTTGGGTATCATTATAGAAAGAAAAAGGCAAGCACCGTCTTCTGCTTACCTTTCATGATTTCTAGAAATAAGTTAAGAGTGGCAAACTGTTGTAAAACATATGGACTAGAGTAGAAACCCATAGGTTTTGGCTTTTTTTATAAGCAAAGCCCAGTAACAAGCCCCCAAGTAGATAAAAAATAAACGAAGGGACATTAGAAGGACCATGCATGAACGAAAAGAGTGAGGAAGTTAGCACAAGCCCTAACCAAGAATTGTCAAAAACCGCACCTTGAAGAAGTCCTCTGAAAATGAGTTCCTCCTGGATGGGTCCAAAAACTGAGGAAGTCAAAATCAAAGACAGGGAAATTCCTCTGCTGACTTCCGCCAAGTGTTGAACTCCTGCGCCAGAAGAAATAGCGAAGAAATGAATATAAACCAGCGTCTCAAGCACACTTAGAAGAAAGATTGCAATGAAAAGTAAAAGTTGTTTCCTGCTTAACATCCCAAAAGAAATCATTTCAAACTTTCTAGCATAAGCAACACTCAGAGAGGTTACTAGAAGACTTACAATAATCAATGCAGATTCATTTTGAAAAAAATCCCCATGATTAATCGTATAAGGAACTGTAATGACGATTAGTAGTACTAAAAATCCAAAGCACAAGGCATGAAATTTATCAAAAAACTCCATAAAATTATTCTCCTCAAGAAACAAACTTCTCTACACGTCATCCTTTAGTGCTAGTCTTTCCAAAACAAACCATTTGAGTAACCAAAACCCGACCACATAGCCAGCCCCTAAGAATATAGCCATTAAAGATAACATGGGATTTAGGAAATAAAAGACCACCACAGATACAAAGGTTAGCACAAAAACGTTAAAAGCAATGGTGTCAGAAGCCAAGACCAAAATATAAGGTGTCAACCAGTCTAAGGTTTTGGAATCTAGGAAAAATAAGTGTTTATACATGATGACCTCCCCTTGTCAGACTATAGACTAGTTCCATATTAAGAAGAAAGTTCTTCCTCTACTTTTTATAATACTTCAAGCCCCAAATGAGCAGAAGCATGATAAGCAAGCAGAGAATAGCGCCAATATAGGCAATTAATTGTTGATAGAATTCTCCTGCTGTTATACCTCTATACAAACAGATAATAGACATAAAGCCTGTCAAACCGATGAACATAAGTTGATTGGTTCTAGGACTAACCAAATCATCATCTTCAAACTCTCTTATCCTCATCTCCCTAGTGAGGTAAACAGTAACCAAAATCGAAGCCAAGTTAATAACCACTAAGAGAAATTGGAAGACCAAGGAAAAATTTAAAAACTGACGAGATAGAAATAGATAAGTGGAGACAAGCAAGGGCAACTGCCCTAGGAACAATCTCGTAAGGAAGATGTTCCGTTTTTTAGCAAGAAAAGCTTTCATTTCTTTGCTCCTTTCTTTTTCATTAAAGCAAAATAAATCATAAATGCAATCACATAGGCTATGGTATAAAATAGCTGATACCAAGCACTCTCCCTAAGCGGATATAGAAAGATGGACATGATCAGATACAAGATGAAAATGACAAATATTTTTTTCTTCATAAGATTTCCTCCTGAATGTTTGTTGAGTAAGAACCTTTACACTGTTAGTATAGCACTCATTTTGACCTTGGATCACTCAAATCATAAATGGTCATCAAAACATCTTGAATTGTTAAAAAATTTAAAAAGCAAGCATGAAAAACATACTTGCCCTAGGGGAACTTAACAATGTGAAAATACAAAATCGAAAGCTATTCAGCCTTACTTCCGTATGTTTTCATATATTCTCATAATCGCAATAAGGATAGCAGCTGTCCCACTTGCCAAAGCGATAAGGGTAATGATAATGTTGAGGATTTCAGGCGTACTCCCTATTCTGTTGATAAGACGGAGTAGGGATATAACTGTCAACTGAATCAGGAGTATTGATTCTACTCTTACCATTGAAGTAAGTCTGTTTTCAACTGCATATAAAAAGGCTGGCAGCAAAACACAGGCTATAGCAATCACAAACAGGTTGCCCCCTGTTTCTTCTCCCTTGTTCACCACGGAAATCATGAGAAGATTTGATGCTATGATCAACGTAGAACAGATGATAAAAAAGGATTTCTTATTCATATAGGATACCTCATATACTATGGCATTTTAATTGATGACTGCAGGCAGTACTTCTTTCCACAAGTCTTCTAATCATCAACTGACATCGAGTGAACTGTTAAAACCTGACGAAAGACTTGATTTTGGCAGGTGGTATTTAGACTGGTATTAGGATGACTTGCCACAATCTTCATAACGGTATAGAGACCAACTCCTCTCTCCTCCCCTTTAGAACTGGTTCCAAAGGAGAAAATCTCAGAAATGTCTATACCCTCTTCTTTGATGGCATTTTCGATGATAAAGGTCTCCTGTGCCCCATTTTTTAAAAAGGCGATTGAAACATGAGGTTGACTAGCCTCTGCACTGGCTTCAATAGCGTTGTCACAAAGGATAGACACAATGGTTAGAAAATCAAGTAGACTCATCCCCTCTACCTGAATCTCCTCTGGAACTTCTACATTAAAGACAATGTTCTTATCTCTGGCTTTTAAAAACTTTCCTGCTAGGAGACTTTTGAGGGCTTTATCACGAATATTCACCAATCGGCCCAGGTCATATTTATTGTCCTGCAATTTTTCACTAGAATCCTTTAAGACAGAGTCGTAGACCTCTTTTATCTGCTCCATATCCTCCTCTTCAATGCCCAGACGTAAACTGGTCAAGAGGTTGGTGTAGTCATGGCGAAAACTCCGTACTTCCTTGTAAAGTTCCTCTATATGCCGACTATAGCGTTCCATATCTCTGTAGCGCAAGGCCTGTTCTTGGTCCAGTCTCTCATGGAGTTTGTCCTTCAAATAGGTATCCAGCTTCTTGATAATCCCCATAAAAAAGAGTAGGTAAAACACTAGAATCAGATGGCGAACAGTCGTTGATTGAATACCTTGTACATTTTCAAAATAAGACAGACTTTGCATCACTAGATAGTAAGCCCCCATTATCCAGTTAATCTTAGTCAGGGACTTTTGAAAACCTTTATCGAGAATCTCCCTTCTCAAACTAGTAAAATCATAGTCTAACCATTTCAAAAAGGCTAGAGAAATAAAGCAAATGAAAATTTTTATACATAACCAAATAAAAGAGCGGTCATCATACACATGCCCTTGCCCCAAAAATGGAAGCACAAAATAGGAGACTACCCTGAAAAAAAGATTCACCAACATCATTGGAAAGAGACCATAAAAGAAGAGTAGTTTTTTAGGAAGCCCTCTTAACAATAAGAAAGATAAACCAATGCCGTACAAGGGTTCCATAAAATAAGATAGGTAAGTATTTCCTACTATATAGCTAATCGTTACAAAAACAACTGCTAAAAGTAGCTTAAAAAGAAAGGACTTAAAAACTCTCTCCAGAGTTAGAACAATTCCATCCACCTTAAAAAATATAAACAATTCCAATCCAGATATCAAAAACACATATACTATCTTCCAAACTAATTCCATTCCAGCACCTCACTCAATGTAAGTTATTGATAGCCTCAGATACTTCCCTGACCTTATAACGCGCTATCATACAGCTTCCCCCATTGGGAAAGAAAAGGAGTTTTTCTTTCTTATCCAAACGAACTACATTGGCAGGATTGATGAGAAAAGAGCGATGGCACTGCAAGAGACGGGGTTCCTGCTTGAAAACCTCCTCTAAACTCGCTGTAAATTCCAATCTGTCTGTCTTGGTATAGAGAATAACACGATGGGCTCTGGGCGATGTTTCGAGATAGTAAACCTCTTGAAAAGGATACTGAAATTGGGCAAATTTTGATTTAAAGTAAAAGCAATCTTCCGCCAGACTCTTACTATCTTGACTATTGGCATAGAGGAGGGCTGTCTCGATCCGAGACTCAAACTCCTCAGCTGACAAGGCCTTATCAATATAGTCCAAAGCAGACACTTGGTAGCGAAAGGACAGGGGCATAAACTCCGAGTGAGTCGTCACAAAGACAATCAGGGCATAAGGATCCCGATCCCGAATCTTTCTAGCCACTTCCAGACCCTTCATCTCCTCATTTCGAATCTCAATATCCAAAAAGAATAGCTGATGGGCTCCCTTCTCATGCACCTCTGCCAGCAGCTGGTCTGGCTTACCAAAAACTTCAAAAGAGCTGGGAGTGATATGATGCTCCTTCAAGAGTTTCTCAATCGTCGTTTCAATCCTAGTCTGTTGGGAAAAATCATCTTCTAAAACAAATATTCTCATCTTCTTACTCTCCTTGTTTCGATTTCTTCCTAAAAATAGAATAGCAAAAATACTATGATACAAGCCCACCCAATCCTAAACAGGCCTTTAACGCTCCTGAAAGGTATCTTGTTCCTCAAATAAGCATGATAATCTTACCACTATTTTATCATAAAATCTTAACAGTACCATTCAGGAAATTTCAAGAACAATTAAAGATTTGATGGTGAAAAAGGAGATAAAAGTGATAAACTGACAGTATCAAAACACAGTTGCTAGAAACAAGACTGGCACCAAGATTAAAGGAGGAATTCTCATGACAGATACAGACCCTATCAAAAGAGCTCAGACTTTGATTACTGACTTAAACAAAGCCTACCAAGCATGCAAACAGGCAAGCGCTGACGACGTCCGCTTTCAGGAGCAGCTAAACTCTATTCTTGGTTTTCTAGCCAAGTCTGAGACAGTGGATAATCGAGTCTTGATTGAACTGGAAAAATTTTACCAGACTTCCAGCCTTCTCATGGGACTCAGTGCTCTCAATCCAGATGCTCCAACTCGCGCCGCTTGGCGGGCCTATGACCGCTTCCACTTTGACCAAGTCAAGACCAAGTTGAGTCTCTACGGACCAACCATTATCCTGTAGAAAATAAAAGAAGCTGAGACAGACTGAACTCAACTTCTTTTTTAGTGTCATATAGGCAATGTTAGTCCTGCATCTGACGTTTTACCTGATAAGGCAAATACAAGACTAGTAAAACCAAACCAGCTCCCAGTAAGGCTAGAAGGGCCAGTTTTTCTTGGAAGGTAATCAACCCGACAACTAATTCCACCAGTAAAACAAAACTGGTCAACCCTCGGACTACAGCCTGCAAGCCTTTTTCTTTTTGCCCCTTGTCCAGTGGAAAAAGTTGGGTCAAATACTGGTAGTCAAAGGCATGATAGAGGGCCAGTAACTGGAAGAGCAAGAGGTAGTTAAAGAGAACTACCACTGCTGTCGCAATCCAAGCTTGCTCGATAAAGACTTGCGCCAGCAAGGAAAGTAGGAGCAGACGGAGACTGAGCGCAAAGAGGTCTCCATTTCGCAGATAAGAACGCAGATAGAGATTTTGCCAAATCTTCCCAGGCACCTTCTGAACAGCCTTTAGGATAAAGTCCAGATAGGCACGACGCTTGACACTGTTTGAAATTCCCTTGACCTGCGTAAAGAGTGCAAAGAAACGAAGCAAAACTTGCTTACGCTTGCTTTCTTGAGAAATGACATAGTCCCAGTCCAGTCCAGTTTCAGTGAAAAATTTGCTGGCCTTTTGACGAAAGAGGAAATATTTTCCTACCCCCAATAAAAGCACATAGACCAGAAAAAGTGGCAAGCCGTAACCCATCGCCAAAAATAGGGGCGCAAATAAAAGCAAGAAAAGGGTCTGGACAAAGAGCCAAAAAACTAGGGAAATGCCGGTTTGACGCTTAAGATGGAGTTTGATTTCCTCTTCTCCGACTAAGAGAAAGAGCTTGTCTGGAGCCTCCATATAGGTGGCAATTCCTCCCCAAAGCAAAAGTAAAACAGACGTAATTCCTACAAACAGAAGGATAGGCCAACGATTTTCAGGAAAATCTTGCAAGAGTTGACTGTACTGGTAGGCTAAAAAACCTAGCAAGACAAGCAGGAACAAGACAAAGTGGTCATTGAGAACATAGCGCAGATAACCGACACACTCCTTACGAAAAGCCTGCTTTCTCTTTAAAAACAAGTCTTTCATAGCTCCTCCTCTTTGGTCAGAGCCAAGTAAATATCATTCAAACTAGCCTCAGGCATGTTAAAGGCTTCGCGCAGTTGCAGGAGATTTCCCTTGGCACGCACCTCTCCCTTGTGAAGAATAACAAAGGCATCACACATCTTCTCAGCCGAATCCAGCACGTGGGTACTCATGAGAATAGACTTGCCTTTTTGCTTTTCCACTTCCAAAAGCTGAATCAAGTCCGCAATAGCCAGCGGATCAAGACCAAGGAAAGGCTCATCCACGATAAAAAGACTCGGATCCACCACAAAAGCACAAATAATCATGACCTTTTGCTTCATCCCTTTTGAAAAATGAACAGGAAACCAGTCTAATTTCTGGTCCAGACGGAACATTTTTAACAAGGGCTCTACTCGCTCAAAAGCCACTTTCTGCTCAATACTATAAGCCATGGCAACCGTTTCGATATGCTCTCTGAGAGTCAATTCCTCATACAGACTAGGCGTCTCAGGAATGTAGCCAATTTGCTTGCGGTAGCTCGTTGCATCTTCTTGCAGGGTCAAGCCATTGATATTGATAGAACCACTATAAGGTGTCAACAGACCGATAATCTCATTGATTGTCGTCGATTTACCAGCACCATTGAGACCAATCAAACCGACCAACTGTCCACTTTCAGCGGTAAAGGACACATCTTTCAAGACAGGGACATGGACATAGCCACCTGTCAGGTTTTTAATTTCTAACATATTTTCTCCAAATCTGGTATAATGTAGCTATATTATATCAAAATTCAATACAGTAGAGGTAGATTTTATGTCAGATTGCATTTTTTGTAAAATCATCGCAGGGGAAATCCCTGCTTCAAAAGTATATGAAGATGAGCAGGTTCTTGCCTTTCTTGATATCTCTCAAGTGACACCAGGACATACCTTGGTCGTTCCCAAAGAACACTATCGCAATCTTTTGGAAATGGACGCTACTAGCGCCAGCCAACTCTTTGCCCAAGTGCCAAAAGTGGCTCAAAAAGTCATGAAAGCTACCAAAGCTGCTGGTATGAATATCATTGCCAACTGTGAAGAAGTCGCTGGTCAAACAGTCTTTCATACCCACGTTCACCTCGTGCCTCGCTACAGTTCGGACGATGACCTCAAGATTGATTTTATCGCCCACGAACCAGACTTTGACAAACTCGCTCAAGTCGCTGAAACTATCAAAAACGCCTAAGGAGTTGCCATGAAATTATCCAATCTACTGCTATTTGCAGGAGCTGCAGCTGGAAGTTATCTGGTCACAAAAAATCGTCAAACCATCACAGATGAAGTCTTGAATACCACTGACCGCGTTCAAGCTATCAAGGACGATGTGGATATTATCCAAAACAGCCTGCAAATCATTGACCAGCAAAAAGAACTCATCAAGGAATACCAAGAAGACCTGACTTACAAGTTTAAGATCTTGGAAAAAGATATCCAGACTAGACTAGCTGTGATCAAAGAAACACAGGAACTGGAAGATAAGTAAAAAGAGCCCGACGGCTCTTTTTTAAAACGTAAACAAGTTATATCCCATCAACTATACATCATAATTTAGGCAACTCATTCACCATTTCATAACTAAATCGAAGTCTTTCCGCCGTAATGAAAATACCTGAAACAGCTTAGTTTCAGGTGTCCGGAAACTTTGAGACCTAGGCTCAAAGTTTAGGTATGGAACTTCGAAGAAGGTCGCTACCGTCCGTCATCACTTAAGGAAAGTCTTAAAAATCTACAAGCAAAAAGAGCCACTCGGCTCTTTTTGCTTTATTCTCCTTCAAAGGCATCTTTAATATGGTCAAAGAAGCCCTTTTTCTTTGGATTGACTTTTAAATCACCTGCAGCTGCGAATTCTTTAAGCGCTGCTTTTTGGCGGTCGTTCAAGCCTGTCGGTGTTACGACATTAACAGTAACGTATTGGTCACCAACTGCACCACCACGAAGGCTAGGAGCTCCCTTGCCACGTAGGCGGAATTTCTTACCAGTCTGAGTTCCCTCTGGGATAACCAATTCAACATCACCGTGAACCGTTGGGATATCCACTGTATCACCAAGAGCCGCTTGGACAAAGTTGAGGTTGAGATTATAGAAGATAGTAGTTCCTTCACGTTCAAACTTGTCGCTGGCTTCCACAGAAACCACTACATACAAGTCACCATAAGGTCCACCGTTAAAGCCTGCTTCACCTTGGCCTGCTAGGCGAATTTGTTGACCAGTTTCCACACCAGCAGGGATTTTCACATGTACGCTATGAGCTTGTTTTTCATGCCCTGTTCCATGACATGTTGTACATGGATCTTTGATTTCTTTTCCGCGACCGTGACAGACATCACAGGTTACTTGGCGACGCATCATACCAAGCGGAGTCTGCGTATCGACGTTAATGACACCAGCGCCATGACAGCGTCCACAAGTGACTGGACTGGTTCCTAGCTTAGCACCTGAGCCATTACATGTACGACAGCTTGCTTCACGGTTATATTTGACTTCTTTTTCAGCTCCAAAAATAGCTTCTTCAAAGGTCAAATTCACACGGTATTGGAGGTCATCCCCTTGACGAGGAGCATTTGGATTGCGCGAAGCACCGCCTCCGCCGAAGAAACTTGAGAAGATGTCCTCAAAACCACCGAAGCCACCTGCCCCATCGAAACCGCCGAAACCACCAGCTCCACCAAAACCACCGTTGGCTCCAGCAGCACCGTATTGGTCATAGGCAGCCCGTTTTTGGTCGTCACTCAAAGTCTCATAGGCTTCCTGAACTTCCTTGTACTTTTCCTCAGCACCAGGCTCCTTGTTGATATCTGGGTGATATTTTTTCGAAAGCTTACGATAAGCCTTTTTGATCTCGTCTGCCGAAGCGTTTTTGGACACCCCCAGACGATCATAAAATTCAGTATTGTTCATACAAGATACCAAGACCGTAAAATTCGACTGAAAAATAGGAAATCTGACGCTGGAGCGATGCTCCTAGACAGATTTATCTTTTTTCCGAGAATTTAGGTCGGATTCAATTCCTTTCTTTTATATTGAGTAAGAAATTTGGGAACCCGTGTTCAGTTACGAACACCTTTGTTCCTTTCTATAATTTTCATGTAAATCTTTAGAGGCTGTTTTCTATACTCTGCTTCACTTGATTAAACTCTTCATCTGATAGAGTAAATATCAAATCCTCTTCTGAATATTCGTTCTGTTCTTTAAAATAGTTGTCAGCATTCTCTGCCAACCCTAAACCGAAAATCACTTTTCTTGCAAACTCTTGATGTGCAAAACCGATAGCCGTAATGATTTGTTTATCTTGGACAAGAACTTTCGGTTGGAAATTCTCACGTGGAAGAAATTCAAAATAGTCAAAGAAGTTTTGCCAAATTCCACCTGTAAATTTCGTGTCGTTCAACAAACCTGCTTTCGCCAATAAAAGGGGCGCTGAAGAAATAGCTGCAATTAGGATATCTTGCTCATTAAGCCTTCTCAAAAACGAGATCAATTTCTCATCTTGTAGAGCAGAACCTATATTTACCATTCCTGGCAAAATCACACAAGAATAATCTTCTATACGGATCTGACCCAATATTTTCGTCGGTTGACAGGACAAACCATCCTCAGAGACCACCATCGAATTCTCAGAAGCGACATAATCAATCGTGATATCAAAAGACAGAGCTAAAGTACTTGTTAAAGAGGCTATCTCATAAAGAGAAAAATTAGGATAAATGATACAAAGTACTTTTTTCATACGCAACATCCTCTATTTTACCGAAAAACAGAGGCTGGGTTGCAACCTCTGTGGTTAGACTATTCCTTTGAAATAAAAATTATTGTATTATCTCTAGTAGTAATCTTCAAAGACCTTTTAGCCAAATCAAATTCAAATTTATTATAGTGTGGGTCTTGTGTTTTATATAGATCTAACTCCTGACGTATATGATCTGAAAAGTCAATCATAACATCTTTAAACACAGAAGTGTAGTCATATTTACTCTTACCAACAGCTACTTCTGTAAATTCTTTATAAATGACATTTCCATTTCTTTCCACAGTTACCATCATTTCTGTTGAATTACAATGCAAATTAAATAATTCTTCAAAAAACTTTATCTTTTCATGATAATCTGCAATGTCAGAAAGATTATTTTTATTAACACTCATAACACTAGCCCCTTACTTTTCAGTAAACTCTCCGTCTACGACGTCATCGCCTGCGTTTCCTGTTGCTTGTGCACCTTCTGCTCCTGCTTGAGCTTGTTGGGCTGCGGCGGCTTGTTCGTAAAGTTTAACAGCAAGTCCTTGAGCTTTTTCGTTCAATGCTTCAAGTTTTGCTTTCATGTCGTCCAAGTTGTTGTCTTCTTGCGCTTTCTTAAGGTCATCAAGGGCAGCTTGGGCAGCGTCACGTTCTGCGTCGAAGCCTTTGCCTTCAGTTTCCTTGATTGTCTTTTCAGTCGCAAAGATCGCTTGGTCTACTTCGTTACGAAGGTCTACTTCTTCTTTACGTTTCTTATCTGCTTCAGCGTTAGCTTCTGCATCTTTCATCATGCGGTCGATTTCTTCGTCAGTCAAACCTGAGTTAGATTGGATCACAATAGTTTGTTCTTTTTGAGTTCCAAGATCTTTAGCCTTAACAGACACGATACCGTTCTTGTCGATATCAAATGTTACTTCGATTTGAGGAATTCCACGAGGTGCAGCTGGGATATCTGTCAATTGGAAGCGTCCAAGAGTCTTGTTATCTGCTGCCATTGGGCGTTCACCTTGAAGAACGTGGATATCGACGGCTGGTTGGTTGTCTGCAGCAGTTGAGAAGACTTGTGATTTAGATGTTGGAATAGTAGTGTTGCGGTCGATGAGTTTTGTGAATACACCACCCATTGTTTCGATACCAAGTGACAATGGTGTTACGTCAAGAAGGACAACGTCTTTGACATCACCAGTGATGACACCACCTTGGATGGCAGCACCCATAGCAACTACTTCGTCAGGGTTTACTGATTTGTTTGGTTCTTTACCAGTTTCAGCCTTAACTGCTTCGACAACGGCTGGGATACGAGTTGAACCACCAACAAGGATAACTTCGTCGATTTCTGACAAGCTCAAACCTGCATCTGAAAGGGCTTGACGAACTGGAACTTTTGTACGTTCTACAAGGTCACGAGTCAAATCGTCAAATTTAGCACGAGTCAAAGTCATTTCCAAGTGAAGAGGTCCAGCTTCACCAGCAGTGATAAATGGCAAGCTGATTTGAGTTGAAGTTACACCAGAAAGGTCTTTCTTCGCTTTTTCAGCTGCATCTTTCAAACGTTGCATTGCCATCTTATCAGTAGACAAGTCAATACCGTTTTCTTTCTTGAATTCTGCTACTAAGTGGTCAATGATTTTTTGGTCAAAGTCGTCACCACCAAGTTTGTTGTCCCCTGCAGTTGACAATACGTCGAAGACACCGTCACCCAATTCAAGGATAGATACGTCGAATGTACCACCACCAAGGTCGAATACCAAGATTTTTTCTTCTTTGTCAGTCTTGTCCAAACCGTAAGCAAGAGCTGCTGCTGTTGGTTCGTTGACAATACGTTCTACTTCAAGACCAGCGATTTTACCAGCGTCTTTTGTTGCTTGACGTTGAGCGTCGTTGAAGTAAGCTGGAACTGTGATAACTGCTTTAGTTACTTTTTCACCAAGGTAATCTTCAGCGTAGCCTTTCAAATATTGAAGAATCATTGCTGAGATTTCTTGTGGAGTGTATTCTTTTCCGTTAGCAGAAACTTTTTCAGAAGTTCCCATTTTAGATTTGATAGAGATGACTGTATCTGGGTTTGTGACTGCTTGGCGTTTTGCAGCATCACCAACGATGATTTCGCCGTTTTTGAATGATACTACAGATGGAGTTGTGCGGTTTCCTTCTGGGTTTGCGATGATTTTGCTTTCAGTTCCTTCAAGAACTGCAACTGCTGAGTTTGTTGTACCTAAGTCAATACCGATAATTTTAGACATGTGTTTTTCTCCTTAAATTTATCTTCTTTTTTTCTTTTTGATACTCTTCTTAAGTGGCGGTGCCGTTAGAGCTTGACTTCGTCAATCTCTTTGACTAAACTTTGAACCTAAGGTCTCAAAGTTTACGCAAATAGCGCCACGGCGAAGAGTATCGTCTTTGGTTCGCTTCGCTCACTATTGCAAAGCTGAACTACTTTTTTATCTTTCTTCATAGTTTAGTGTCGTTTCGGACAAGTTTTCTATTATGTAAATTGCGACACGAGGAGTCGAAATCGATTTTATTTCGACGACGAGTTAGTAAGGAGGCTAGGCAAGCGCCATAGCGATTGCCGTTTTCTGACGAGTTGCTTTAGCTACCGTCAGAATTGCCTAGTTGTAAACAACTACCATTGCTGGGCGTAGGATGCGGTCATGGAGTTTGTAGCCTTTTTGGAAAACTTGGGCGATAGTATCTGCTGGGTGTTCATCGTCTGCTGGGAGAGTTTGGATGGCCATATGATAGTTATGGTCAAATTCACCGTCAGCTGCGATTTCTTCGATTCCTTCTTCTTTCAAAGCGTGAATCAAGCTTTCTTGCACCATTTCCAATCCTTTTTTGACATCGTCTGTCAAACCTTCAACCGCGAGTGCACGCTCTAGGTTATCCAAAGAAGGGAGAATTGCTTTTGCCAAGTCCTGGCTACGATAACGTTGCAAGTTTTGACGCTCTTCATTGGCACGACGTTGGATATTTTGCATTTCTGCATGAGCGCGAAGGTATTTATTTTCAAACTCATCCGCACGTTCATTTGCCAAGTCCAATTCAGACTTCTCAGGAGTTGTTTCTTCTACCGTTTCCACAACTTCCTCTTCTTGGACTTCTTCTACTTCTTCATTTTTTTTATCTTGGGCCATTTTCGCCTCCTTTAATGATTTCAATCTTAATGTACTTCGTAATGATTACTACTGAGGTAGCGGTAAAAATCTGTCAACTTCATGGTCAAAACACGGTTGACCACATTGACTTGGTTGATTAGCTGTTGGTAATCCAGATTGACTGGACCGATAATGGCTAGAATTCCAACTCCCCGATAAGGAATGAGGAACTTGCTACTAATCACCGCTAGGTCAGCTAGACAGGACTCTTGACTGTCTGCAACACAGACATTTTGCATCTGATCTTCACGCAATCCCTCACGAATCTCCAGAGCCACCTTTTGCGGTTGGTCAAAGAACTGATAAGCTGCCAGATTGGCAAAATTCAAGAGATTGACCTTGCCCGCCACCACAATGTTTTCGTTGAACATTTCCTTAAAGATGTGTTCAAAGAGATCAATGACATTGTCCGTTGTTGTAAAGTATCGCTGGATAATCTGCGGAATCTCCGTCCGAATCTTGTAGTGAATATCTAGAACAGTGTGACCGAGGAAACGTTCTCGAATGATTGCCTTCAGTTTCAGCAAATCTTCCTGCAAGAAGTTCCTTGGAATCAGAAACTGACTGGTAACCGTTCGCGACTCGTCTAGGGTAAATACTGCCAAGGCTGTATGTTGCCCCAAAACAACGATATCAAAGGCTGTCAACCACTGCCTGCTGGGCTCAACATCCAGTGCCACTACCGTACAGCCACTCAAGTCTGTCAGTAGATTAGCAGCCTCTTGCAGAATATCCTCCAATTTGAAGAATTCCTGATCAAAGGCTTTGACAATCTCATATACCTCATTTTCAGCTAGTCGGTCAAAATCCAGTGAGTGTTTCACATAGTACTGAAAACCAGCAACACTTGGCATCCGACCACTTGAAGTATGAGCCTTCTCAAGCAAACCTTGCTTTTCTAGAGCCGCCATGTCATTACGAATGGTAGCACTGCTAGAGTTAATAGACTCTTGCAAGGCTTTGGATCCGACAGGTTCGTGCGTTTTGGTAAAGATGTCAATAATCAGATTTAAAATATCCTGCTGACGCTCTGTAACCATCTCATCACTCCTCTCTGTCTGATCGATTAGCACTCGATGCACTCAAGTGCTAACTTATGATTCTATTATACACCCTTAAAAGAGAATGTCAAGACAAAAACTCAAAAAATTAGCACTCTTTTATCAAGAGTGCTAAAAATCAGTCTGAAGACCTAGAACCTTACCTTCCATCTACTTGGTATTTCCTTTTAAGTCTAAAAAAACCATGGATTAGATAAGAAATCATAAAGGCATATAGAGCAAAAATGACAAAGAAAGATTGCGACAGTTCTTCCCGAAACAAACTCATACAAACAACAAAACCTCCTAAGAAAGTAGCTGCACATGAACGAAGTCTATATCGCATAACTTCCCACCTGAGATTATTACTCATATAGACTTGATCCTCTGAAAGTATATCAGAAGCCGATTTACGAAGAATCGAACAAAAACCTGCTCCTATCAATTCCCAACCTCTATTTCTAAAATCTTGCAGTTCATGCTTATATTTTTTAAGAAATCTAGAATCATAGATACGGTAGATGACATCGTCTGGTTGACATTGGTCAAGATAGAACAAACCAAAACGACCCGTTCTATATCTCCAACCTTTCAAATGCATCTCATGCAAATACTCTTCTTCCTTGTCCAAATCAACAATGGTGAAAATCCGAAATTCTACTCTGCTATTCATTGTCTTACCCCAAAATTAGAAAACATGCCTAGCGTTATTTATTAGATAATTCTTTCCATTTTTGACTCAATCTCCAAAAAATATAAGAAATCTGAACCGCAAAAACTATCAATAAAACCCAATCTATTATGAAAATCAAAAACACTTTCCAACTGAAAGAACTACCTCCAGTGACAAACTTTGAGAAAAACGGTAGTAGAGCTAAAAAGAGAAGTAAAATAGGAAGCATCCGCATTGTTAAAATCCTTTTGACATAAAAAAATCTTTATTTAAACTAAAATATTATAGCAAAATTTACGCCAGTTTTTGAACGGCTGATGTAGATATTTTATACTTTCAAAATGTTTAAATGTGATTATTTATTTTTGAAAAATAGCTCACCAGCCCGACTGAAAGTGCTTATAGAATGATAATAAGTTGCCTGCCGAAAACAGTGAAAAATAGCGGTGTTATGCGGAGATAATCTGACGCGATGCGAAAATATATTGCATACTTATTTTCAACAATTTAGCAGAGTATTTTTATAAGTGTGATATAATAGAAGTATAATTTGTTCTGATAGTTTATTTTATGGAGAAGTAGATTTTTAGAATGCGGAGGGTTCAATATGGTTGAGTTTATAAAGTCTAAGAAAGAAATGAGTGAGGAGGATATTAAAGCAAATTTCATCACTCCTGCTATTGTATCCAAAGGATGGAAAAATGGTGAACATATCGCTTACGAAGAATACTTCACTGATGGTCGAATTGAAGTTAGAGGAGATAAGGCTCGTCGTAAAGAAGGAAAAAAATCAGACTATTCACTGTATTACCAATTTGGAACTCGAATTGCAATTGTTGAGGCAAAGGATAATAAACACAGCGTTCGAGCAGGATTACAACAAGCTATTGAATATGGAGAGATTTTAGATGTTCCATTTGTTTATTCTTCGAATGGTGATGGCTTTATTGAACACGACCGTATCACGAGAGAAGAACGTGAGTTGGAGTTAGACGAATTCCCTACTCGTGAAGAATTATTTTCTCGTATGACGAAGGAAAAAGGATTGACGTACGAAATTACAGAAGCTATCTCAACTCCATACTATACAGACGCCTTCTCAATGAAAACGCCACGCTATTATCAGCAAATAGCTATCAACCGTACTATTGAAACAGTTGCCAGAGGACAAAAACGAGTAATGTTTGTGATGGCAACAGGAACGGGGAAAACGTTCATGGCTTTTCAAATTATTCATCGCCTTCGAAAAGCTGGTTTGGCTAAACGAGTTTTATTCTTAGCAGATAGAAACATCTTAGTAGACCAAACGATGGCTGAAGACTTTAAGCCATTCGAAAAGATAATGACGAAAATTACACCAAAACTTTTGACTGCTCCAGAAAAATTAAATTCTTTTGAAATTTATCTAGGGCTTTATCAGCAACTAACTGGTGAAGATGGAACTGAAACACATTATCAAAAGTTTGACAAAGACTTCTTTGATTTAGTCATAATTGATGAAGCGCACCGTGGCTCAGCTAAGGAAGACAGTAACTGGCGTAAGGTGATTGATTATTTCAGTTCTGCGACACAGATTGGGATGACCGCTACTCCTAAAGAAACCAAGAATGCTTCCAATACGGAATACTTTGGTGAGCCAATCTATACTTATAGTTTAAAACAGGGAATCGAGGATGGTTTTTTGGCTCCATATCGTGTTATGAGGATTAATTTAGATGTGGATGTGGATGGTTATCGTCCAGAAACTGGAAAAGTTGATGCTAACGGACAATTAATAGAAGATAGGTACTACGGCAGGAAAGATTTTGACAAAACCATTGTCATTGATGATAGAACGCAAAGAGTTGCCAAGTTTGTTTCTGATTATATGAAGCAAAACAATGCACGATTTGATAAAACAATTGTTTTTTGTGTTGATATTGACCATGCCGAGCGAATGCGTGCTGCACTTGTAAAAGAGAATCTAGACTTAGTCCAAGAAGACTATCGTTATGTCATGCAAGTAACTGGTGACAACGCTGAAGGAAAAGCTCAACTGGATAACTTTATGGATGTCAATTCTAATTTTCCCGCTATTGTAACAACGTCTAAATTATTAACGACAGGAGTTAATGCTAAAACATGTCGTTTGATTGTTTTAGACTCTAATATCCAATCCATGACTGAATTTAAACAAATTATTGGTCGTGGCACACGTCTTTATCCTCAAAAGGGGAAAGAATTTTTTACGATTATTGATTTTCGAAATGTTACCAATTTGTTTGCTGACCCTGATTTTGATGGTGAACCAGTGAAGGTTCTGGAAACGGGCGCAAAAACAAACAATGGTACTACACCTGGTTTTGTAAACGAAGGTGGTGACCCAGTAGAAAAATATATCGTTACAGACAAGCAGGTTACCATTCTTAATTCTACTGTTCAAGTATTGGATGAAAACGGGAAACTGATTACCGAAAGCCTGACCGACTACACTCGGAAGAATATCTTAGGTAGCTACGCCACTTTGAACGATTTTATCACAGTTTGGCATACGGCGGATAAAAAGAAGCTTATCTTAGACGAACTTTATAAAAAAGGAGTTTATCTAGATGCTATTCGAGAGTCGGAGGGAATATCAGAACAAGAAATCGATGATTTTGATTTACTCCTAAAACTTGCCTATGGTCAAAAAGAATTAACCAAAACGGAACGTATCAATAAACTCAAACAAAGCGGATATTTATATAAATATAGTGAGGAAGCGCGTGCTGTTTTGGAAATTTTACTGGACAAATACATGGATAAAGGTATTGGAGAACTCGAAAGCATTGAAACATTAAAACTTCCAGAATTTCAGATATATGGTGGAACCTTCAAAATCATCAATACTTATTTTGGAGATAAAAAACGATATTTACAAGCAATTAAAGAATTGGAGAAAGAGCTATTTACAGTAGCTTAATGAAAGGAAAGTATGTCAATTACATCATTTGTAAAAAGAATTCAAGATATCACTCGAAACGATGCTGGTGTTAATGGTGATGCTCAACGTATTGAGCAAATGTCTTGGTTATTATTCTTAAAAATTTATGATAGCCGTGAAATGGTTTGGGAATTAGAAGAAGACGAGTATGAGTCAATTATCCCAGAGGAATTAAAATGGCGGAATTGGGCTCATGCTCAAAATGGAGAGCGGGTATTGACAGGCGATGAATTACTTGATTTTGTCAATAACAAGTTATTCAAAGAGTTGAAAGAGCTTGAAATAACTTCAATTATGCCTATTCGAAAAACGATTGTTAAATCAGCTTTTGAAGATGCGAACAACTATATGAAAAATGGCGTCTTGTTACGCCAAGTCATCAATGTTATTGATGAAGTTGATTTCAATAGCCCTGAAGATCGTCATTCGTTTAATGATATTTACGAAAAAATTCTTAAAGATATTCAAAATGCTGGGAACTCAGGAGAATTTTATACGCCACGTGCAGCGACTGATTTTATTGCCGAAGTTCTTAACCCAAAACTTGGAGAATCAATGGCAGACCTTGCTTGCGGAACAGGAGGCTTCTTGACTTCGACTCTGAACCGTTTAAGTAGTCAACGTAAAACTAGTGAAGATACCAAAAAATATAATACAGCTGTTTTTGGTATTGAAAAGAAAGCATTTCCTCATCTTTTAGCAGTTACAAATCTGTTTCTTCACGAAATTGATGACCCTAAAATTGTTCATGGAAATACTTTAGAGAAAAATGTTCGTGAATATACGGATGATGAAAAATTTGACATTATTATGATGAATCCACCTTTTGGAGGGTCAGAATTAGAAACAATAAAAAATAACTTTCCAGCAGAATTACGGAGTTCTGAAACAGCTGATTTATTTATGGCTGTCATTATGTATCGTTTGAAAGAAAATGGTCGTGTTGGAGTTATTTTACCTGATGGTTTTCTATTTGGTGAAGGTGTAAAAACTCGCTTGAAACAAAAACTGGTAGATGAGTTCAACTTGCATACGATTATTAGGTTGCCTCATAGTGTCTTTGCACCGTATACAGGAATCCATACGAACATTCTTTTCTTTGATAAAACAAAGAAAACAGAAGAAACTTGGTTTTATCGTTTAGATATGCCAGATGGTTATAAAAATTTCTCGAAAACTAAGCCGATGAAGTCAGAACACTTCAATCCTGTTCGTGACTGGTGGGAAAATCGTGAAGAGATTCTGGAAGGTAAGTTCTACAAATCTAAATCATTTACACCTAGTGAATTGGCTGAGTTGAATTATAATTTAGACCAGTGTGGTTTTCCAAAAGAGGAAGAGGAAATCTTAAATCCCTTTGAGTTGATTCAGAATTATCAAGCGGAAAGAGCAACTTTAAATCATAAGATTGATAATGTATTAGCTGATATTTTGCAGTTGTTGGAGGACAAATAATGACACCAGAACAACTTAAGGCAAGTATTCTCCAAAGAGCGATGGAAGGGAAATTAGTGCCGCAAAATCCCAATGACGAACCTGCAAGTGAATTATTAAAGAGAATTAAAGCTGAAAAAGAAAAACTTATCAGTGAAGGAAAAATCAAACGAGATAAAAAGGAAACTGAGATATTTCGTGGTGATGATGGGAAACATTATGGGAAGTTTGCTGATGGAAGTACTCAAGAAATTGATGTTCCTTATGATATTCCTGATACTTGGGAGTGGGTGAGGTTTTCTACATTGGTTGAAATTATCAGAGGTGGCTCTCCACGACCAATCAAAGATTATCTTACTTCTGAAGTAGATGGAATAAATTGGATAAAAATAGGTGATACTGAAAAGGGTGAAAAGTATATAAATAATGTTAAAGAAAAAATCAAAAAATCAGGGCTTAACAAAACTAGATTTGTAAAAAAAGGTACATTTTTGTTAACTAATTCTATGAGTTTTGGTAGACCTTATATTTTGAATGTTGATGGTGCAATACACGATGGATGGTTGGCTATTTCGAACTATGAAAACTCATTAAATAAAGATTACCTATTCTATATTCTTTCATCAAATGTAGTTTATTCTCAATTTCTATCTCTAATTAGTGGAGCTGTTGTGAAAAACTTGAATAGTGATAAAGTTGCTTCTATTCTTATCCCTCTCCCCCCACTATCCGAACAACAACGAATAGTAGAAGCAATCGAATCAGCTTTAGAAAAAGTAGATGAATATGCTGAAAGTTATAATAGACTAGAACAGCTAGATAAAGAATTTCCAGATAAACTAAAAAAATCTATTCTTCAATATGCTATGCAAGGAAAATTAGTTGAACAAGACCCAAATGATGAATCAGTCGAAGTTTTACTTGAAAAAATACGAGCAGAAAAACAAAAACTCTTTGAAGAAGGCAAGATTAAAAAGAAAGATTTGGACATTTCTATTGTTTCCCAAGGAGATGATAACTCTTATTATCTGAATAACATTAAAATTGAAATAGATTTTCCAAGAAGATCAACTTGGTTGCTAGCTCCTTTAGAAAAAATTGTAACAACTATTTCAGCTAAGCCTTATCAAATAAAACAGTCTGAAATTGTAAAAGAGGGCAAGATTCCAGTAGTTAGTCAATCTAAAATATTAGTTGAAGGATTTTCTAATAATTTTTCTAAGATTCTAGACTATAAAACAAACGTTGTAATATTTGGTGACCATACAAGAAATCTTAAGATTATAGACTTCCCTTTTGTTGTTGGTGCAGACGGAGTAAAAATTCTGTCTCCAATTTGCTTATCTGCAAAATTTTTAAAATACCACTTAGACTATACGCTATTATTTGTTAGGAACAGGGGCTATGCTCGACATTATTCGTATCTAAAATCTAAAATAATAGGTATTCCTTCAGTTTTAGAACAAAAGAGAATTGTCGCTAAAATTGATTTACTTTTTCAAAAAGTTTCTCAGCTTTAGTAATTATTAATTTTTGTGTACGTATACCTGGAAAATTAATTATAGTTTGAGAAAATCTAGTTTTGTTTAATATAGGAATAGTGGTAGATGATGTATTGTTCTTGAATTGTTTTTGCATAAAATCAGACTGTATAGCTAAAAGTAAAAATTTTGAGTTGACAAAATTAAATACTTCTATGCCATGCATTTGTTGATTGAACGCTCCATCAACACGAACAATCCCAGCAATTCCAATATTTCCAATACCATTTATTAAAATAGAACCTGCTTTTATTTTTCTGGATTTTGTATTTCCTAGAACCGATAAATATTCAGTTGCATTGTATAGTTCTCCTTGTAATAAATCAGCAGGTTTATAGAATGGTATTTCGCCGCCGTAGTTTTCAGGGCTATTTTTAGATGGCGTGTTACCAGTACTAATTATTCCTATATAATTTAATGTTGTCTGTACCCAATTCATAGGTATCTTCCCATAATAAGAGCCATAATCACAAAAAAATAGCAGATGGTCAATTTGACCACCTGTTATTTTTTTACCAATTAACAATTTTATCTACAATATTTTGTTGTTCAGTAGCTGTTTTCCTTAGATAAATTCGAGTAGTTTCTATACTTTCGTGTCCCATCAAATCTGCAAGCAAGGCAATATCATTATACTTCGATAAAAAATTCTTAGCAAATAAATGTCTAAAAGAATGAGGGTAAATTACTTTAGGATTCATTTTGTATTTATCAGCATAATTTTTTAACTGTTGAGCAACTCCTCTTGCTGTAATTGGTTCATTAAATTTATTCAAAAATAAATAACCACTTCGGCGATTTTCTGATTCTAACCAACTAAGACAACTATTTCTTAATTTTTTAGGAATGTACAGTCTACGAATTTTACCACCTTTTGAGTAAATGTCAAAATAACCGATTTCTACATGCTCTACTTTTAGTTTAATAAGCTCACTTACACGAGCCCCAGTTGCACCTAAAAACCAAACGACAAAATGCCATTTTAAAGTACCATCTTTTTTCAAACTACGTTTAAGAAAAAGGTAATCAGCATAGCTAATGACATCTTCTAAAAACGGTTTTTGCTGTACTTTGACAAATTTTAATTTCAAATCATCATGACCAATAAAAGTCAGATATTTATTTACTCCTTGTAGTCGCAAATTGACAGTTTTAGGTTTAAAATTGTCTAATAAATATCCCTTGTATTCAAATAAATCTTCCATTTTGAGTTCATAATTCTCCAAGAAAAATCGAACACCATAAAGGTACGAACGCACAGTATTTTCAGCTAAACCAGCTTTCTTCAAATGTAATTCAAATTCTTTCAACGTAAAACTCCTATCTTATGTTTGATAGAAATTCCACCGCACGTAAAACTATTATACTAAATTAGTGCGTCAATATGGGCGAAAAATTGTTCGATTTTATCAACGATTCTGGATTGTTCAGGAAGGGGTGGGAGTGGGATTAGAATAGAAGCAACTTTATCACTATTCAAGTTTTTCACAACAGCTCCACTAATTAGAGATAAAAATTGAGAATAAACTACATTTGATGAAAGAATATAGAATAGGTAATCTCTATTTAATGAGTTTTCATAGTTCGAAATAGCCAACCATCCATCGTGTATTGCACCATCAACATTCAAAATATAAGGTCTACCAAAACTCATAGAATTAGTTAACAAAAATGTACCTTTTTTTACAAATCTAGTTTTGTTAAGCCCTGATTTTTTGATTTTTTCTTTAACATTATTTATATACTTTTCACCCTTTTCAGTATCACCTATTTTTATCCAATTTATTCCATCTACTTCGGAAGTAAGATAATCTTTGATTGGTCGTGGAGAACCACCTCTAACAATTTCAACCAATGTAGAAAACCTCACCCACTCCCAACTTTTTGGTATTTCATAAGGAACTTCCTCATAATAAGAGTTATCATCTCCTTGGGAAACAATAGAAATGTCCAAATCTTTCTTTTTAATCTTGCCTTCTTCAAAGAGTTTTTGTTTTTCTGCTCGTATTTTTTCAAGTAAAACTTCGACTGATTCATCATTTGGGTCTTGTTCAACTAATTTTCCTTGCATAGCATATTGAAGAATAGATTTTTTTAGTTTATCTGGAAATTCTTTATCTAGCTGTTC
>NZ_VMLP01000019.1:0-20029 GCF_013276755.1 Streptococcus sp. 5004
GCTCTAACTCCTGAATCGCTGCTTGGTGAGTTGCCGCAGTGGCACTGACACCCTTGATGTTTCCTAAGCCACTAGCCTTCGCTTCATCTACTTTAGCTTTCGTATTTGCTGCGTCAACATTCGATTTCGCTGCTTTTAGGGCTTCGTTGACTTTCTTAACTGCCTCAGCTTTCTCTTCCTCTGTTAAGTGGTCAATACGGTCGAACGATTCCCTCTTAGTTGTTGCTGCTTGCTCTAACTCCTGAATCGCACTGTCCCTATCAATCGGATCTGTAGCTTGAATACTTCTATCTGACAGAGGGGAGATATAGTCTTCTTTTGGAGTTTCTGTTCCTTGATTGACAATTGCTAAAATCGCTTTCAGAGGTTCTTTTCCTATATTCTCTTTTCTATAATCAGTCGGAGTAAATACAGCAGTCCCGTCAGTCTTCACTAGCGTTACAGCAACAACTTCATACCCTTCTGCATGAGGATTTAACCAGTTATCACTATTACGACCACCTCTAACTAAAAAAGCTTTTACCTGTGTTCCAGATTGAATATGAGAACTTGGTAAATTTCCTGGCATTCTCACAGTAACTATTGGCTTATCATTTGCTTTTCCTTTTAAATCTTCGCTACTTGTATCAAATGAAACTTTAGGAAGATGGAAAATCATTGTTAATTCTTTTTGTACACTATGACCATTTTCCGCAATTGCTGTGACAACTATTCGCCTAGCTCCAAAAACATTTTGTGGTGGTGTACCAGTTGCTCGCAATACAGCTTTTCTAGTACCTTGTCCTTCTAATCGAAGATTTAAGTCCATTCCTTCTAGACCACTTACAGTGATATTTCTAATATTCGAATTATCTGATTCTGCAACCCAAAACAAGTCTTTACCGTAGAATGGCGTATTATTCTGAAAATTCTTAGCAGTTCTATCATCGGTTAAATCTGTATACTTTCCATTTGGACCCGGTCCCCTTCTTCCATAACCAACTCTTAGATTTGAAGATATTGTATCTCTCTTACCTCGAGAATGTGAGGAGAAGCTCCCACCATTCTTTAATTGGACTGCCTTTTTATACTCCTCAAGTGCAGCATTAAAGACCTCCTGATTGACAAGCCCATTTTCTGATTGCCCTAATGCTTCGTTGAGTTTATCGTAGGCTTCCTTGAGTTTTTGGACTTGTTCTGGATTTTCAGTGCTGATCTTCAGTTCTTGGAGGAGAGTATGGATTTTTTCTGATAAAGGATAGCTCCCCTGACCATTTGTGTAGTCTGTAACTTCCTCCGTCGTTTCTTTGATTTCTTGATTTTCTGCTGGTGCTAGCATTGCAGGAGGGGTTAGTTGTCCTCTGCGACCTCGCCCCCGTCTGGGAGTTGGGCTTACTTCACTTGTAGTCGCGCTCCCTCCTTCCCCAAGCTGAGCTGGGGATGTGAGTCCACCAGCCAAAGCCTTGTTAACCTCCTCAGTCAAGGCTTTCATGACTTGAACCTGGGCATTAACCTCCTCTTGACTGGAGTTTGGATTATCAAGAACAGCTTTAGCTCTTGCTAGACTTTCCTCTACACGAGCATGAAGTTCTTTCATAGAATCCAGAGTCAGATTGGCAAGTAAAGCTTGTAGACTAGTTTGAGCAGATTGGGCAAGCGACTTATCTACAACTATACTGATTGCCTCTGCTTGATTCTCTTTCTTACCTTCTTCGCTATCTTTTACTAGAGACTTGTTTTTATCTGAACTTTCTTGATTGCCTTGGGTAGAAGGCTCTAGCTGGTTGGGATTTTTACCAGAAGTTTTTTCGCTTAAAGCCTCAGCCCCATCCGAGGAAGAACTTATAACATCACTGGTTCTAGCCACTTCGCTCTCTGTAGCTGGAGAAATATCAGGCGTTTGCGCCTGTACTGTCCCATTGGCAAAAAACATCAGCGCCGCAACGGCAACGCTGGCAGCACCAAAGTGGTACTTCCTTATTGAATAACGGAAAATTTTCTCTCCATTACCATCATTCTTTTTCTTGAACATAAGTGAATCCTTTCCTCGCCTGAGGCTTTCTCCGAGCTTAGAAAGCGCGCAAAAAGCCGATAGACGATAATATATCAACTCTATACTAACACTTCTGACGTACAAATCAACCCCATCGCTGATAAGATAGAATCAGGAAATACAAGAAAAAAGCGATATTATATATATATATATATATGCATAGATGTGTAAAACCTTTTGATACAGCCTATTTTTTAACAAAGAAACAACAATTATACTACATTTATATATGCACTTTCTCTACCATGCTAATATTACATTTTTGTTACGTTTTGATTACACATACATTTCAAAAAAATATGATGGAAACCTAAGTATTTTATAGTAATTCCCTTCCTATCAATTAAGTCAACAGTTGAGTGTTACACCCTATCCTCAGCAAAGGACTATGATCAGCATTTCCTAGCCACTAGGACGCTCCAAATCACCTATTCTAAGTCCATCACTAGCTTGGTCAGTAAGATACCTACGGTAAGGCGACGCTGACGTGGTTTGAAGAGATTTTTATTGAGTATAATTTTAACTTCTTATTTTTCATTCCTATTCCTTAAATAAAAAGCTCACTAAAAAAGTGAGCAACATTTCCAATGAGATACTTCTGTTGACGAGCGCGTCTCTCCGCCCCCTCATTGCCTTGCGAAGAGGCTTGGCGAATCGAAAGGAGGTGTTTTTTCCTGTTTTCAATTCTACTTATTTTTGCACATTTTTTTAATTTTATCAAACAAAAAACGCAAGCCGAAGCCTGCGAAAAGTTTTTTTTATAACCATTTAATTTCTTTCACATCTGTTTTACGAACTTTAGCATATTTCTTAGCGCTTGTAAAATGTAGAGTAACCGGTTTAAACACTCCACTTTTATCTCTTCGTAAACCTAAAATTGCGGATCGTTTGTTTCTATCTTCAAAAAATATGACGTCCAACTTCATAGTGTTTTTAGATAAATCTTTGGCTAGGATACAACAACTTGTTATCTTAGAATAGAAGATATCACCGATAAAACTATACAAAGATATCCTTTCTATAACATCGTTGTACATGGGATTATTTTTATATTCTTCCAAAATAAAAACACCAGCTTGAATAGCAGGTATTGTTTGACTAGCATAATCTCGTGTGATTTTGTGCAAGCCAAATAAGTGATGTAAATCAGTCAAGCAAAAATCTACTTCGAAAGTCTCTAAATGCTTATAATTCGTTGATACTTGACATGTTTTTCCATCGAATTTCTCTTGATAATCTAAAATACAATCAAGTAATTTCAACGACAAACTCCATATTTTCTCAAAATAAAAAAAGCACGGGGCAGTTCTCACTACTGCCCAAAGTGGATGATTAGAGTCGGCTTCTCTAACTCCCTATGTTGTGCTTATTAGGCTTATCGCAAGGGAACAGTTTTTAGCTCTGCCAAGCCACATAGCGTGCTTACTACTATGTGTCCATGTCTCCATGGATTGCCGAGCGGTTTAACGACGTTTTGGGAGTCGGGATAACGAGAAAAGTGATACTTTTACGTTTTTTCCAACTTAATTATGACATCTTTCTTTAAAAAAGTCAATATTTATCGCTTTCTTTAACGAAAAAAATCCCACAAGAACGAATCCTGTGGGGAGATACACATTTTAGAAAAGCTTTCCTTTATTCTACTATTTTTCTTGTATTTTATCATTCAGTATGATAAAATACAAGTTTTTTGATAAAATAACCAAAAACTACTCGCTATCCCCTCTCATATCACCCTACATATCGTTTGACATGCGACTGATAGTTCAGGGAAACTTCAAGGACAACTTTTCTCTCATCCCCTATATAGGTCATTTCTACTCTTATAGGCTCAATTTGACACTTTTCTTCTTCGAAGTGCTCATATGCCTCCTGAATAGTGAGTTCGATTTATCCAAATCTATTTTTGTCTATTTTGATGAACACTTCCACGAAGATAGTCTGAAAAAGAAGCCGCCCCAATTTTCCTTCTCTTTTTAAGCATATTATTCCAGATATGATTCCCCTCTTGTTCAGTAATGAATTTTGCCTTAAAGGCTTCAACCAGTATATCTCCTGTTGTCATATGTTCTAAAGAAAATTCTTCTACATATGGTTCAACATCTCTTAGGTTATTACTTCCTAATATCCCGTTATGCTTTTTCGCTAAGGAAATAGAAGCCGCTTCTCCCTTACCAATAACCTTGTTACTATCATGATTTCTTGTTAAATCTCTATATAATGCGTATTCCTCAGTTCCAATGTCTATGCTCACAATCTCAGCTGAACCCTTAGCTACTAACTGGTCTATCCTAGATTTTAAATGGGGAATTGTAGGTATATTGATTTCATCATACACCTCTTGTGGAATAACAATTTTACCCGAATAGAGCTTTTCTAAAAGATATTCAGTGCCAACCCATAAAAATGCTGAAATACAATCTGTATCAATAAATACACGACTAGTCAAACGACAACTCCCCCTCTTCATCTAGCCCATATACAATATCATATCTGAAAGCATCTAGTAGCAGTTCCTCATACTTCCCTTGTGAAATTCTGTTATTTTCTAAAAGTTGTTCAGTCGATTTAATATAGTGTCCTAATACCATTTCCTTTTTACTTTCTGACAAAGGACGATATAAACTTGTATCATAGCCTAATCTTGAAGCTGTCTCTATAACACTAATATCCATATTTTTAATTTCTTCTGCGTCAAGGTATCCATCATTCCGCAATCTATATAACATAGCTTTATGACTGATACCATAAAACTGACCTAATTTTATAATATCTTCTACTTCAAGATGAGTTCTATTGGCACTTTCTCTTATTTCCTCAACCATCCTATACAGTGAAGATGGGGAAATTAAAAAATAAGAAGCAAACTGATCCGCTTTTCTTTCAGTTTCATCTCCTTCACCAATCAAAATAAAACTGACTGAACTCTTCTTCACCTCATCATAATAAAGATGATACAGTTCATGTGCTAAAGAAAATCTTTGCCTTCCTAATGACATGTCTGAATTGATTACAATGAGACTTGACTGAGTTCCTTTATAACAGACTCCGCTAATATTCTTTCCGAGTCCATAAAATACCAGCGTCAAATTCTCTATCTTTTGTACCAATTTAAAAATATCTATCGGCGCTTCACCATCAGCTCCCAACTTTTTTCTAAGATTTGAAGCTTTATTACTTAAATCCATTTTATCAATCATTTATTTTGTCTCCAATAGCTGATCTATCTCAAATTGATTCAATACAATTTTATTGATTTTCGCTAAAACTTTAAGATCTTGGTCTACTATTTTATTTTTTCTAAACGATATGACACACTGTTGTTCAGCTTGTTCGCCAAACAAAAGATATTCAACCGTACAGCAAAACAGGGCAGATAGTTTCTCAATAACATCCGACGTGATATTCCTTTCACCTTTTTCCATTTTGGCAATCATGCTTTGATTCAAAGACAAATATTCAGCAATCTTATCTTGAGTAAGATTTGAAGATATTCTAAGTTCTTTTATTCTTTTTCCAACATCACATACATTTATCATATTCATACACCTCTCATAAAAAGAATAGCACACCCTTGTCATAAAGTCAATTTTTTAAATAAAAAAATTATGACAAAACAAGGAAGCAATTTATTGATACTGCTTAAAAATCCAAAATTGATGATAGTAAACCTATTTGATGAGTTCCTATCAAAAATCGTATCTTCAACCTCAAAACAGTACTTAAAGCTATCCGACTCGGTTTTAGATTTTATTTGAGCATAGCTTTCTAGTTTGCTTTTTGATTTTTATTTAATATAGTAGCAAAAATTGAAGGAAATATCTCCACAAGAAAACGCATACTATTAAGCTTTTTCAAGACCTAATAATATGCGCTGTTCTGATTTGAAAGACATTCCATTATTATTTTACTGTTATCAAGCCTTCAGGCTCGACTGTAAATTCTGGTCTGTCTGCTATCGTACCATCTTCTTTAAGGTAATACCAGCCATCATTTGATTTGACAAAGGCATTGGAAACCATGTCCCCATTTTGACTATCAAGATAGTACCAAGTCTCCTTGTATTTAATCCAGCCTGTTTTCATAGCACCTTCTCCATCGAAATAGTACCACTTCTCAGCGATTTTCTTCCAGCCTGTAGCCATTTCGCCTGACTGATCAAACCAGTACCAGTTGCCGTCTATGTGCTTCTTCCAACGGTCTGCAAGCATATATCCTGAACCGTCAAAGTAATACCAAGTACCATTTACTTTCTCAAACTTATCTTTTGGATAAGAACCGTCTGAGTGTACATACCAGGTGCCAGTATCGTTCTGTTGCCATCCTGCTTCAATCGTCAAGCCGTTTTCAATATCCTGCTTAAACTTCTCACGGCTAATACCCCATTTGGCAAGATAAGGATAGGGGTCAATGTGATCTGAGTTATTATCGGGTTGGTTATTGGTGCAGTATTCGTGTGTCTTGATACCTGCTAAATCAGCAGTATCAAGCGTTTTAGGTATCCCAGCCTCGTCTGCTAGATTGCGCAAGAGTTCGATATAGAGGCGATAGTCAATCAGAAACTCTTCTTTTGATTCATGACTTTCAATCAGTTCAACTTGTGCATAACCTTCTGCATTCCAACCGCCCCCAACGTCCCAGGCACCATTATCAACAGGTCCTACCTGCATAACACGACCATTACCGACTACGTGAGAAAAGAAGCCCAATTCAGGATCTTTTCTGTAATGGTAGTCAGCCTCATTTTGCACCGTTGAGTTACGGTTGCCTGTGGAATGGGCATGGACTTGCCTATATGGTTGCACGCCGACTTGAGGCAAATCTGTTCTTAATTTACTCACATCAATTTCCATATTCTACTCCTTATCAATTAAAACAACTCATTTTTTACAATCCAGAACCAGAAACTCCTTTATTTCTACCTCATAAAGAATACAATCCTAGTCACGATTGGCCTTGTAGATAGAACTTCAAAACGCACTATTTTGATACTGTAAATAGGACTGACAAGGTCTGCATTCTATCTACAATAACACCCCAGACTAAAAAGCTTTTCAAAAGTATATTTTTACAGTCTCTATATGTCCTTTTCATAAATACTATACTTTATTATATCATATAAAAGAAGTCAAAAGTCTGTTAAACTATTTTCAAGACCAAACTAAAGGAGAGAACACAAGTTTTTTCGATTTTCACTAGAGGAAATGGATTTTATTTAGCAAATCAAGCTAGGATGGTACTTTTGCTGCCAAGATTTCCTTGCCTTCTTTTATCAAAGGGTGACGAAACAGTGAGAAATAAAGTTGAATGGTCATGGCAACCCAGATAAGGGGTTCGCAAAGGATAACTCCCTTATAGCCTGCCCAAGGGATAATCAAGACCACAAAAGCGATTTTCCCGATTAGTTCGATAAAGCTAGAAACCAGCGGAAGGACTTTTTGTCCCAACCCCTGCAAACAATTGCGATAAATCAATAAGAGACTCAAAATGGGATAGAAGGCTGAACTGATTTGCAGATAGAGACTGCCATTTTCTACCAAGTAGCTATCCGTCGAACTAGCCAAGAAGGAAACCAAGACTGGACTGGCAAAAAATAGGAAGACACAAACAAAAACTGCCCAGGACATACTTAAACGACTGCCGATTCGAAGACCTTGAACAATGCGGTCTGGTCGCTTAGCTCCTAGATTCTGAGAAGCAAAGGTCGTCATCGAGGCAGAAATAGCAGTCATAGGAAGAAGGGCGAAGGCCATAATGCGTCGAGCTGCCGTCTGGGCACTAATAATCACTGCCCCAAAAGTATTAACAGAAGACTGTAAAATCACACTGCCGATGGAAACAATTGAACTCATCAAGCCCATAGCCAAACCTTGCTCCAAGAGATCTGCGTATAAGGCCTTGTCCCATTTGAAATGCTTGAGTTGAGGCAAAAGTTCTGGCACACTCTTACGAATATAGTAAAAGCAGAGAATTGCTGATAAGCCTTGCGAAATAATGGTAGCAAGGCCCGCAGATTGAACCCCCAGTTGCAGTTGCGTAATAAAATAGAGATCCAAAACCACATTGACCAAGGCAGAAAAAATCAAAAATCCAAGGGCAGCTAGACTGTCCCCAATAGACCGCAACAAGCCTGCAAAAAGATTATAAGCAAAGCTGACACCGACACAGGTCACAATCATAGAAATATATTGATAAGATTGATGAAGAATTTCTGCAGGAGTATCTAGGTACTGTAAAAGAGGATACAAACCAAGAAAGCCCAGCAACATCACTACAATACTCAAAAGAGCCCCTAAAATCCAGGTGGCTGCTACTGCTTCCTTGATTTTAGTGAAATTCCGAGCCCCGTAATAACGGGCAATGACAATCCCCATGCCATTGCCAACACCAAGCGTAAAGCCTATAATCAAGTCAAAAATCGCTGTCGTCGCCCCTACTGCAGCCAAGGAATCTTGACCCAGAAATCGCCCAACAATCAAGACATCAGCAGTGTTATAGAGCTGTTGAAAAATATTAGACAGCAAGATTGGGAAGGCAAAACTCACAAGCGAGGGAAGAATCGGACCATGAATCAGGTCCACTGTTCGTTTTTTATTCATAAGGCTATTATATCAGCTTTCTAGAGGAGCGACAAGAAACAGCAAACTATAGTCAATCTGAAATCTTGAACAAAAATCGAAAAAGTAGCGGATTTCTCCACTACTTTAACAACTTATTCTTCAATTTCGATTTCAAGTTCATCGCCTAGGTCAAGTGTAACTTCTTCATTCACGGCTTCTTCTTTCTTTGGCTCATCTTTTTTGTTTTCAGTATCTTGTTCTGAAGCTTCTTCTCCATCAATCAAGTCAAATTTAGAACGGACTTGCTTATCAATTTCATCAAAGATTTCTGGGTGATCTGCCAAGTATTTTTTAGCATTCTCAGAACCTTGCCCAATTTTTTCATCTTTGTAAGAATACCAAGCCCCTGCTTTTTTGATAATATCCAAGTCGCTTGCAATCTTCAAAAGCTCACCAGTCTTAGAAATTCCTTCTCCGTACATAATTTCAACTACGGCTTCCTTAAACGGTGGAGCTACCTTATTTTTTACAACCTTAATCTTAGTTTCTTTACCGACATTGGTTTCTTTTTGGTCACCAGTTCCCTTAATTTGTGTATTACCACGAACATCCAAACGCACTGAAGCATAGAATTTCAAAGCACGTCCACCAGGTGTTGTTTCTGGATTTCCAAACATCACTCCAACTTTTTCACGCAATTGGTTGATAAAGATGGCAATTGTTTTGGTTTTATTGATAGAGGCGCCAAGTTTACGCATGGCCTGACTCATCATACGAGCCTGCAAACCAACGTGGCTATCTCCGATATCGCCATCAATTTCCGCACGAGGGACAAGGGCCGCAACTGAGTCGACCACGACAAGATCTACAGCACCTGAGTCAATCAATTTTCCTGCAATCTCAAGACCTTGCTCTCCTGAGTCTGGTTGTGACAAGAGCAATTCGTCAATGTTGACACCAAGGGCCGCAGCATAAGCTGGATCGAGGGCATGTTCCGCATCGATAAAGGCAGCAATACCACCTTCTTTTTGCGCTTGTGCAACTGCATGAAGGGCAACCGTCGTCTTACCAGATGACTCTGGTCCATAGATTTCAATGATACGTCCCTTAGGATAACCACCTGAACCAAGGGCAATGTCAAGAGCCAAGGAACCTGAGCTCATCACTTGCACCTTTTGCTCGGCACGTTCACCCAAACGCATGATTGATCCTTTACCAAAGTCTTTCTCAATCAGTTTAAGAGCGTCATTCAAGGCTTTTTCACGTTCTGCCCCAAATTTTTTTGAAATTTCTTCTAATTTTTTTGGTTTTTTCGCCATTCTATTCTCCTACATTCTAATAGTCCTTAGACCTATCTACTATTATATCAAAAGTTAGTCACTTAATAAAGCCTTGCGAACTAGGTTAAAGGCATGCATAACCGCAATGTGACGTACATCTGCTCGACTTCTGCCTCCAATATTTACCTTGATGACCTCTGTTCCATGCTCCTGTGCCAAGCCTATAAAGACTGTTCCAGCTGGGTGTCCTTCTAGGCTATCTGGTCCTGCCACTCCAGTCAAACTAATTCCAAAATCTGACTGGGTCTTACTTCGTGCCTGCTCAGCCATCTTCTGAGCTGTAAATGCAGATACCACACCGTGTTCTTCCAAATCCTTGGCAAGAATATCCAACATCTTTGATTTTTCCTCCAAGCTATAGGTCACAAAACCACCCTTAAATATACTTGAAGCTCCTGAAAAATCCGCTACCCTAGCTTGGAAAAGACCTGCTGTCAAACTCTCTGCAGCCGTGATAGTTTTCCCTTGTTTTTTCAGTTCTTCTACCACAATGCTGGCTAAACTAGTTTCTTCCCCATAACCATAACAAAGGTCTCGTAAAGAAAGTCCTTCAAAGGTCTGGCGATTCAAGATTTGATGTTCCAAAATATCCAGCACTTGATTCGCCTCTTCTTGACTGCTAGCCTTTGTTGACAGACGCAAGGTTACCTCTCCTGTCTTGGCATAAGGTGCCAAGGTAGGATTGGTCTGATTATCAATTAAATCAGCCAAAATCGTCACCAGCTGGCTCTCGCCAATCCCAAAGAAACGAAGAACTCGGGAATACAACTTGCTCCCTGTCATCAACTTGGGTAGAAGTTGGTTTAAAACCATAGGTTTCAATTCACTTGGTGGACCTGGAAGGACAACGTAGGTCACTCCATCGACTTCCAATATTCCTCCCACAGCCAGTCCTGTTTCGTTGGGCAGCGGAGTCGCTCCTTCTACAATTTGAGCTTGTCTTTCGTTATTCGGTGTTCGGGCATAGTCTGGTCTCTGGGCAAAAAAGACATCCAACTTCTCCTGGGCCTGAGGATCGAAGACTAATTCTTTCCCTAAAAATTTAGCCAGAGTTTGTTTGGTCAAATCGTCCTCAGTTGGCCCCAAACCACCTGTCAAAATCACCAGACTGCTACGTTGACTGGCAATCTCAAGCAGGGATAAGAGACGAGCTTCATTGTCTCCTACAGCCGTCTGAAAATAAACATCTACCCCAATTTCTGCTAATTTTTCCGATAAAAACTGAGCATTTGTATTGACAATCTGTCCTGTCAAAATCTCTGTTCCAACAGCAATGATTTCTGCTTTCATGTTTCCTCCTACCTATCTATTCGTATTTTTTTGAAAAAATCGCAGGAAATTTCCTACGATTGATTTTTTATTTGTATCAAAAGTTAATTATCTTCATCACCAACAGGGGCTCTGCCAAATAAATCTTCAAATAAGACCGCATTGGTTTCAAGCTGAGTGACTTCTTCTTGTCCCAAAGAACGTCGGAGTAGATTTTGCATTTCCAACATATGTGCTCTCGAAACAATCTGGTAAGAAACACCTTGAAGCATCTCTCCTTCACCCTGCAACTGCTGAGTTTCAATGGTTTTAAATGAATCTTTATAGCCTAGCAAGTTAGGGATACTTTTTGCAGACAAATCAATATTGGTCTGCATATTGTCACTCAAAGCTTTTAGAATCTCTTGATAATGACCAACGCTATTTAAACTGAGAGCTTTTTCCATGACTTTTTGAATAACTTCACGTTGACGTTTTTGACGACCATAATCCCCCTCAGGATCTTGGTAACGCATTCGTGCATAGACTAGGGCTTCTTCTCCCCCAATATGTTGCTCCCCAACACCGATAGAAATGGTATTAAATTCTTCTTGGTCACTGATAGAAATTGGGAAACCTAGGGTATTATTGACTGTAATACCACCTACTGCATCCACTAGTTTTTGCAACCCTTTCATATTGACCATCACATAGCGATCAATATGGATATTCATCATTTTTTGAATGGTTTCTATAGCAAGCTCTGCTCCACCATCTGCATATGCTGAATTCAGTTTCGCTTCATGAGCCTGACCATTCCCTGATTCAATGCGGGTCAGAATATCCCGCTCTAAACTCATCATCGTTGTTTTTTTCGTTTTAGGATTCACTGTCATCAAGATCATGCTATCACTTCTACCGACCCAAGTTTCAGTTCGTTCAGCATTTCCGGTGTCCACTCCCATTAACAGAATGGTTAGAGGTTCAGTCGCTTCAATAACCTTGGTTTCTTCGCCGATTTTTTTATAGGTTTTAGCTAAGGTTTCTGTCCCTTGTTGATAAATAGTATAAGCAAAAATACCTGCTCCTACTACAGTTACAGAAAGTAAAGCCAGCACCATTCCAATAATTTTTTTAACCATATTTCTACTAATCTATCAGTTTACCCATCAAGTAAACATCGATAAATTTCCCTTCTTCTATATATGCTCCACGCTCTTGGCGACCTTCAATTACAAAGCCATGCTTTTGATAAAGATGGACTGCAGCCTGATTACGAGTTTGGACAGTTAGTTGGAGACGACGCAGAATGCCACTTGCTTGTGCCCACTCTATCGCTTCTTCTAGCAACAAACTTCCCAAGCCATTATTCCAATATTTCTTACCAATCACAATAAAGAGATCTCCAATATGACGGACTCTCTTGCGCTGGTCAGCTGTAATATTTACAATACCAGCAATTTTATCATTTAAAAATGCAAGTAAGGTTATCTGATTGTCCGAACTAGCTTGCTTATTGAGGAATATTTCCATCTCCTCACTGGTCAAGAGAATACCATCTCCGTCTAGGCTGGTAAAATCTGTCTCCAAACTTACACGATTTAAAAAGGCCACTAATTCAGCTGCATCTTTAGGCTCTGCTTCTCTAATGAGCAATTCATACTCCATGTTGAAGCTCCTCTAAGAGTTTTTCTGCACGCAAACCCTTTGCCTGAAAATTTAAACGACGTCCATCTGCTTCTTTTAGAATTTCCAATTCTAAATAAGTATCTGGCAAGGCATCTCCTAAGAGATTCCCCCACTCAATAACAGTCACGCCTCCACCAAAGAGAAATTCATCCAAGTCGATAGAATCCGCATCTCCTTCAATTCGATAAACATCTAGGTGATAAAGTGGCAGTCTGCCTTCATACTCTCTTACGATAGTATAGGTTGGACTTTTAATCATTTGAGAAATCTGTAAACCTTTAGCAAGTCCTTTAGTAAAGGTTGTTTTACCTGCACCCAGTTCTCCAGTTAAGATTAAAACATCATTCTTTTCTAATAGATGACCCAAACGCTCCCCTAAGGCTTGTAGCTCTTCTTCATTTTTTGTGTACATACTCTTATTATACCAAAAACTTTTCTGTTGTGTCTATTTTCCTACTAAACTTATACTCAATGAAAATCAAAGAGCAAACTAGGAAGCTCGCCGCAGGCTGCTCAAANNTTGCAGATAGAGCTGACGTAGTTTGAAGAGATTTTCGAAGAGTATTACCATCATAACATCCATAAAAACAAGCTTTCTCTAAAAGAAAATGAGCGTAGCAATGACCAATACAAGATCTCGGAAAATATGACCATAAAAGGAAACTTCCTTTTTAACAGAATTTGGGACAAGATAGGCTGCAAAAAACAAACCCAGTCCAATATAAATCAGAAGTGAGACAATGGTCATTGGATTTCTTAAGAAGAGAAGTGTTGCTAAAATAGTCACCAACACCGTCTTTTTTCTGTCTAGCATAGCAAGCAAATCGCGCATGTATTTTTTTAAGGGTAAAAAAATCAACAAATCTAGCCCAAATAGAAAGAAAAAGGATGGCAATAAAAAGTCAACTAATTCTTGCTGTAGCGTATTTTTGATGAACAAGTTGTCTGACAAGACAAGAACAGCTCCTAACAAATTAATTAAGAGTAACATACTGTAAAAAAGCTTCACCGACTTCTTACTGGCTAGGACACTATGAACTTCTTGCTTACGAGTATAAAGATAATTTACTCCAGCACAGATTCCTGAAACGAAGACCATACTTCCAATAAAAAAAGCTGTACTTTGTTTAAAGGACAAGATGCATTCTTTCCATAGGAAACAGCTACTCAAACTGATTTGAATTAAAGCTAACAAAAATAAGATTCTCATTGATTTCATCTTTTCTCTCCCTTCCTACCAATCATTATACTAGGAGAAAAGAGAGAACTGTTTCTAATCTTCTCAAATGTCTTTTTAAGACGCTAAACAAACATGAGAGGCTAATACTCAATGAAAATCNNGCAGATAGAGCTGACGTGGTTTAAAAGAGATTTTCGAAGAATATAAATTGAAATAAGGCTGATAGTATTCATTTCACTATCAGCCTTACAGGTTATTTAACGTTTCAGAAAAACTATAATGTCAAGATTAACTAAACAGTATCTAATTCCTTCAAATAATTTTCTATCTTCATCAGCATTAAAGGATTGTTATAAATCTTGCACAGCTCTCTTGCTTCTATATAATAATTTTTGACTTGTTCTTTGTCTAGAAATTTGGCTCCAGCATTTCCTACAAGAATAAGTAGAGGAGCCAGTTGGTAGCTTGTCTGTCTTTGTTTACAGAGTTCAATCGTCTCAAGAGCTTCTTGGATGGCTTCATTATATTTTCCCTTTGATACTAGGTAGTGAGCGTAGTTGTAACGAACTCTGATGTAGCCAAATAAAAACTCTTGATGCTCAAAATTTTTTGTCTGATATAACTCCATTAAATGAGAGTAGTTTGCCTCATATTCTTGTTCACGACCCACTAAGGAATAGAAATTAGATAGAGTATTCAATGCCTTTAAATAAATCAGAGTATTTGAGGAGACTTTTAATAATATATTTTCCAATGAAGAAATAGCCTCACACTTACTGTCATATTGATAGAAGTCAATAATAGCTTTAATCCATTCAAGGTAAGTTCGGTCTTCTAGTGTTAGAAAAGTACTTCGTTCAATCTCTATTCTATAAATATATTCCAAATCGTCATAATTTCTATCATCTAATAGTCGAGCAGATAATTGCTTGAAATTAGAGAGGTTAGATTTAATTTCAATTTGTTCATTAAAAAAATAATCTAATGGCACTTCGAGTCGTTGGGAGAGTTTGAACAAAAGGTCTGCGGAGGGAATGAAATGCCCTCTCTCAATTTTACTAATCTGGCTTTGTTCACAAATTCCTTCTGCAAGAGTTTGTTGGGAGAGTCTCAACTCTTTTCTTTTCAATCTGAATTTCTCTGCGAGTGTATTCATTAAAGATAATAAACCTTCCTATTTGCTTAATTTCATTATAAAATTTTTAGTTCAAAATAGCAAGTTAAAGGAATAAATAATTCTTTACGGTAATAAACTGAAAAAAAAGTCAAAAATTACATAAAAATACTTGGCTAAATAAAATATATCTGTTAAAATAAGGATAACGAAAAAGAAAAGGGTTTCACGAATGAAAAAAATCGTGGAATTCAAAAATTAGCTATATTAGCATTACTAGGTGTTTTATGTTTAGTAATACAATTCCTTACCAATAGTTTATTAAGAAGAATAAACTATTGGAGATTCGAGTCCAATCACAAAAGAAGTCCAATGGTCTTGATGTTGGGAAGGCTGATTAGTTGATTAAATGATGAAAATACTATTAACTATATAGTATTTCTGTTTTATCTAACTTTTAATTAGAAAGAAGGGATTCCGATGTACTAGGGTTTGATTTGTTGATACTTCTAAAGGCAGTCATTGTTATTGTTAGATTTTAAGTGAAAGAAGTGAGGGCTTTACAATGAAGAAAAGCATAAAAAAAATAATTACAACATCTTTACTTACACTGACTTTAGCTGGTGCAGGTGGTTCGATTGTTTCAGCTGCAACAGTTTGGTATAAAGGTACTGCAGTTTATTGGAATTATGGTCGTACTGCTGGTCTTTGGAGCTATTCAAATGTTCAGTCTAGTGTTTACGAACACTCAGCAACTGCTAACGGGTCATTCTCAGGCTGGCAATCACCTGGAATAGAAGAACATGTTTCTAAATTCATTGGAACTGTACAGCTGAATGTTACTGGAATTGTAGGTAAGTACTTATGACATACAAAAACATATTATTAGGTAAAATGAGATACTTAATCCTGTTTTTGATTACTATCCAGAGTGCCTTACTTGCTCTGGTGGCAATTTTTTTAGCAGGTTTACAGTATCAACAGTCATGGCAGAGTTATAATCATCATTCCGGGACCGTAACAGTTTATCTTCAGAAGTTAACAGAAGAGCAATCACAAGATGTATTTAATTATTTTTTAGAACAGAGTGACTTGTCCATATGGACAAAACGTTCTGAAAGTAGTGATACAGGAGAAGGTCTAAATAGGATTTATATAGACATCCTTGGTAGCTCTGCTGGTTTTTCAGATTTTGAAAGTACGGGTAAAATAGTAGTCTCACAACAACAATTTGCAGATTTATTATCTCATAGTGATAATAGTATGACTATTGGACTTGACAAAGGGTCAAATAATATGCTTTACGAGCTTCCAGATTTATTATTTAGCACACCTGTAGTCATTGAACGATTAGATTATACTTTCCAAAACACTAATACGATTAATGGGATATACCATATCAATGGTCTCCACGATGCTGTCTCAAGAGATAACTTTCTGTTACATCTTTCAAAGATGTCAGGTATTTCTGTTGAGGATTTGACAAAAGAAAGTTTTGGAAGTAGTACTGATCAGGGAATTTGGGGAATAATACTTGCTATCAGCATCTTAGTAAATGCCTTCATTTTACTGATTCTATTCTTAATCTGTGTTCTTCAATCCTTTAAACATTTCGGAACATTGATTCTTTTAGGATGGGATAGAAAAGAATTATGGTCTGCTTTTTTCAAAAATTCTCTACTATTTTCAATCTACATTATTCCAATTATCTCTTTATGTAGTTGGTTGTTGTCAGGCTGGTCTAGTTTTGGTTTATCATCGTTTATTCTAGTTTTTGCTGGAGTCAGCCTCTCAGTCTTGTTGCTACTATTGATATTCATTATTCCAACGATTATTGTTTATTCGGTTTCTCCATTAGCCGCAATTCATAAACGATTACCAATGAAGCCTTTAATGGTAACCTGCTTGTTATTCTATACCTTGGTAGCTGGTTTGTTAATCGCAGTCAGTTACTCTTTAGATGCTCCAATGAATCAGTTTATTGAGAATATGAAAGTATCTAGGGAGTGGAAGAATGTTGAAGATATGTACGTTATATCCAGCTTTGTTGAGGGAAATGATGTAGGTACATATGCAGGAACTACAAATTCCCTTGAGCGTAGTATGTATAACTTTTACCAGCGTATATCTGAGCTTCCAGGTGTCTATATTGCCCAAGGAAAATTTCTTAATCAGGAGTACCTTGATGCAGTCTATGGGACATACCAGCATGTCCCTAAAAAACCATTTTGGTATTTGAAATTCTCCTATAATTACCTGCAAGAGCTAGGTATTCCCCTAAGTGATGAAGAGTTGCTAGAGATGAGGAATGGTACTCGACTTTATCTTCTACCTAACACGCTCAATACAGAAGAACTTGAGGTGATGAAGGCGTATTTACAGGAAAGTGTCACTGTAAAACCGGGAGATTTACAAACTAATTTCACAGAAAATCAGAAATTTATGTTCAAGGTTTACCAACCGTATCGACCAATATTTACTTGGTCAGATTCCATTTCTTATGGTACAACTAGTGAGAATCCAGTTATTTTTGTCTCAACACCAGAGAATTTATATTTCATGGAGTCGGCAAACTTAGTTGTCAGTGGCTATAATGGTCTTTTGAAGATTCGTGATAGGGAAACGATGGAACAGGTAGTGTCCGTTTTAGAAACAGAATTTCCAGATTTAACGGATAATCGGTTGAGTTTTACAACTGTCAAGAACTTTATCAATGGTCTTCAAAAAGATCTGAGTTATACATTTTATCTTTTCGGCACGATTATAGCGATTATCATCATTACGATGATGGCTATTTTCTGGAGTTTTGTCTTAATGTACCGCTTGTTATTTGAAGAAAAATTGTATGTCCAATACTTTATGGGATTCTCACCATGGAAAAGATATATTGGTGTGCTTTCTCTCATTATTAGTTTTTCTGTGATGGAACTAATCGTTTCTATCTTGGTGGGTTCTAAGTTGGGAATAGTCATGACACTAGCTACATTTGCTTTTCAGATAATGCTTCTTTACTTCAGTTTGTTCCGTAAAGAAGGAGAGAGTATCATACAATCATTTAAGGAGTAATCTCATGTCTAGAATTTCAGTACAAAATGTATCAAAACAATTTGGTTCAAGAGAAATTTTCAAAGACTTAAGCTTTGATATTGAGGAAAATGAATTTGTAGCTTTAGTAGGACCTTCTGGTTCTGGAAAATCGACTATCCTCAATATGATTGGACTATTGGATACTGTTGACAGTGGTAAAATCCTAATCAACGGAAAAGTTTTGCCTAAGGTAAATTCGCAATCAGCAGTTCATTATCGAAGGAATGTCATCAACTATCTTTTTCAATCCAATGCACTCATTTCTACATCTAGTGTGAAAGATAACCTGATGCTTGCCATGACTTTTTCGAATTTCTCTAGACAGGAGAAAGAGCAGAGAATCAAGGAAACGCTAGAATTTGTTGGTCTACAAAATCGGTTAAATAGTAAAATCAATGAATTATCGGGAGGTGAACAGCAGAGAATTGCGATTGTGAGAGCTATTTTAAAGCCCGGAGATATTGTCCTAGCAGATGAACCAACCGGATCTTTAGATCCTGAAATGTCTCAAAAAGCATTCGATTTGATTCGAACTTTGAGAGATCAATTTGGTAAAACAATTTTGGTTGTTACGCATAACATGGAGCAAGCACGGCAATGTGATAGGATTATTTCACTGGAGTCAGTTCTTGTAAATTAACTCAACCATTATTAGCACTTGATACGGTTACTTCTGAACCCATTTCAAAAGAAAACTATCTTTATTCCATGTTATTTTGAGGAAGATATTGTGAAAGTCAAAAATGATGATGAAGTTGAGTGGGATTTGTTAGAATTTCAAAAATTTAGAGCATTTTTGGCTTAGTAATATGTGTTGAAGGCTCAAAATCTATGATAAAAAGTAGCTTTGAAAACGTATTGCCTCCAAAGATTTAGTTAAATAATGATTTAACACAAAAAGAAATTATTGAAGTTCTGGAAAGATGTTGTTTCAGTATTGAAATCATCGAGAAAAAGTGGGAAAAACTTGCGATTTTCACAGAGAAAGGAAGAAAAAGTATAGAAATATAGTCAATTGAAACAAGAACAGAACAAAAGAGCCCTTTGTGCCATATTTTTCTCCTTTCGCTTTACAATTGGCTTGAACACCTTTTATTGTATCGTGCTCGGAGTTTTTTGTATAACCTTCGACGCGCACCCGCATAGCGGGTATTTTTTTGTCTCGCACCTAACGGAGCGAGACGAACTAATAGTCACTTAATCAAAAAACGCACCATATCAAAAACTAAAAAGTTTGATATCATGCGTCATGTCTTAAACTAATTGACTATACTTTCTATTCAAATGAGCTTTTAACCAATTGATTGAGCCAATCCACTCTTAAAACCAAAGAGCAATTTCTCGCTTAGCTGACTCTTCTGAATCTGAACCATGTACAACATTTTGGATAACCTCATTTTCTCCAGCAGCTTTTGCAAAATCACCTCGAATAGTTCCTGGTAAAGCTTCTTCTGGACGAGTCGCACCCATCATAGTCCGCCAAGTTTCGATTACTTTGGGACCAGAAATGATACCTACAAGAACCGGTCCTGAAGTCATAAATTCACGAATCGGCGGGTAAAAACTTTGACCAACCAAGTCCTGATAGTGCTGGTCAATCAACTCTTCTGAAACCTGTGAACGCAACTCCAATTTTTCGATTGTAAATCCACGTTGTTCGATGCGTTTCAACACCTCACCCACTAGTCCTCTTTTTACACCATCTGGTTTAATGATAAAAAATGTTTGTTCCATACCCGTCTCCTTTGTCAGCTTCTTTCTTTTATACTCTTCGAAAAT
>NZ_VMLP01000019.1:20064-67106 GCF_013276755.1 Streptococcus sp. 5004
CTAGTTTCCTAGTTTGCTCTTTGATTTTCATTGAGTATTATTTTACCACATTTCATGGAAAAATGGAGAAAATTTTCAGAAAAGAGAAAGAGAACCCGAAGGCTCTCTCATTCTCTTTTATTCTACTGTTTCTTCCACAGTTTCAACGGCAGTATCCACAACTACTTCTGTTGTTTCTTCATTCCCTTCTTCCTCTACTGAAGGATTAAGGTATTCTTCTTCGTTGACAGCATGTGGTTCAAGGTTACGGTAACGGGCCATACCAGTACCTGCTGGGATAATCTTACCGATGATAACATTTTCCTTGAGTCCAAGGAGATGGTCTTTCTTACCACGGATAGCCGCGTCAGTAAGGACACGAGTTGTTTCCTGGAAGGAAGCCGCTGACAAGAAACTGTTGGTTTCAAGTGAGGCTTTGGTAATTCCCATAAGGACTGGACGACCAGTCGCTGGAACTCCACCTGCGATAAGGACATCTTTGTTGGCATCTGTAAAGTCATTGATATCCATAAGGGTACCCATGAGAAGGTCTGTATCTCCTGGATCCATGACACGGACTTTACGAATCATTTGACGAACCATTACCTCGATGTGTTTGTCACCGATTTCTACCCCTTGGCTACGGTAAACTTTTTGTACTTCACCGAGAAGGTAAGTTTCAACTGACAAGACATCACGAACTGCAAGGAGACGTTTTGGTTGGATAGAACCTTCTGTAAGAGCAGCACCACGCGCTACTTGGTCTCCAACTTCTACACGCATACGAGCTGTAAATGGAACGACATATTCACCTTCGCCAGTTTCACCCTTAACAAAGACTTTCTTAGTACGAGTTGATGCATCTTCTTCGATAGCGGTAACTTGTCCTTTAACCTCTGTGATAACCGCTTCCCCTTTAGGATTGCGGGCTTCAAAGATTTCTTGGACACGAGGAAGACCCTGAGTGATATCGGTATTTGAGGCAACCCCACCCGTGTGGAAGGTACGCATTGTCAGCTGTGTACCAGGTTCCCCGATAGATTGGGCAGCGATTGTACCAACTGCTTCACCAACTTCAACCGCATCACCAGTCGCCAAGTTGATACCGTAACAGTGACGGCAGACACCATGACGAGTGTTACATGTAAATACAGAGCGGATAGTAACTTCTTCTACACCAGCATTGACAATTTCACGCGCCTTGTCTTCTGTAATCAACTCATTTGGACCAATGATTACTGCACCAGTTTCTGGATGTTTAACAGTTTTCTTAGTGTAACGACCATTGAGACGCTCTTCGAGTGACTCGATCATTTCTTTTCCTTCTGCGATAGAACGGATCAAGAGACCACGGTCTGTTCCACAGTCATCCTCACGGATGATAACGTCTTGGGCAACGTCAACCAAACGACGAGTCAAGTAACCTGAGTCGGCTGTCTTAAGGGCCGTATCAGTCATACCTTTACGGGCACCGTGAGTTGAGAAGAACATTTCGAGTACCGACAAACCTTCGCGGAAGTTTGAAAGGATTGGCAATTCCATGATACGTCCGTTCGGAGCAGCCATCAGACCACGCATACCGGCAAGCTGTGAGAAGTTTGAGATGTTACCACGGGCTCCTGAGTCCATCATCATAACGATTGGGTTCTTAGGATCTTGGTTGGCAATCAAGCGTTTCTCAAGTTTTTCACGAGCAGCACGCCATTCAGCTGTAACGGCATTGTAACGCTCGTCGTCTGTGATCATACCACGACGGAATTGTTTTGTGATTTGTTCGACACGTTTGTGTGATTCTTCAATGATTTCAGCCTTGTCATCAACGACTGGGATATCGGCAATACCCACTGTCAATCCTGCAAGAGTTGAATGGTGGTAACCGAGGTTCTTCATGCGGTCAAGTAGGGCAGAAGTTTCTGTCGTACGGAAACGTTTGAAGATTTCAGCGATGATATTTCCAAGGTTTTTCTTCTTGAATGGGGGGTTAAGTTCAAGATTGCTGATTGCTTCCTTGATATCTCCACCAAGTGGCAAGAAATATTTAGCTGGAACGCCTTCTGTCAAGTTGGCATTGTTTGGTTCTTGCAAGTATGGTAGACCCTCTGGCATGATGTCGTTGAAGAGGATTTTACCAACTGTTGTAAGCAAGACTTTATGTTTTTGCTCTTCTGTCCAAGGCTTGTTGAGGCTGTCTGTTGCGATACCAACACGTGAGTGAAGGTGAACATAACCATTACGGTAAGCCATAACCGCTTCGTCACGGTCTTTGAAGACCATTCCTTCACCTTCACGGCCAGCTTCTTCCATGGTCAAGTAGTAGTTACCCAAAACCATGTCCTGAGATGGTGTAACAACTGGTTTACCATCTTTCGGGTTCAAGATATGCTCAGCAGCGAGCATGAGGATACGAGCTTCTGCTTGGGCTTCTTCTGAAAGCGGTACGTGGATGGCCATTTGGTCCCCGTCAAAGTCGGCATTGTAGGCTTCACAGACAAGTGGGTGCAAGCGAAGGGCCTTACCATCAATCAAGACTGGCTCGAAGGCTTGGATACCCAAACGGTGAAGGGTCGGTGCGCGGTTCAAAAGCACTGGGTGTTCTTTAATCACTTCTTCAAGGATATCCCAGATACGCTCATCTCCGCGTTCCACCAAGCGTTTAGCTGCTTTGACGTTTTGCACGATATCACGGGCAACGATTTCACGCATGACAAATGGTTTAAAGAGTTCAATCGCCATTTCACGTGGCACACCACATTGGTACATCTTAAGAGTTGGACCAACGGCGATAACTGAACGTCCTGAGAAGTCAACACGTTTACCGAGCAAGTTTTGACGGAAGCGTCCTTGTTTACCTTTAAGCATGTGGCTCAATGATTTCAATGGACGGCTACCTGGTCCTGTGATTGGACGACCACGACGACCATTGTCAATCAAAGCGTCAACCGCCTCTTGAAGCATACGCTTCTCATTTTGAACGATGATACCTGGTGCATTCAACTCAAGCAAACGAGCCAAACGGTTGTTACGGTTGATAACACGGCGGTAAAGGTCGTTCAAGTCAGATGAGGCAAAACGGCCACCATCCAACTGCAACATTGGACGAAGATCTGGTGGAATAACCGGAAGGATGTTGAGAATCATCCATTCAGGTTTGTTTCCAGACTTATAAAAGGCATCCAAAACATCCAAACGACGGATGGCTTTGACACGTTTTTGTCCAGTAGCTGTTTTTAACTCTTCTTTGAGTTCAGCAATTTCTTTTTCAAGATCTACTTGTTTCAAAAGGTCTTGAATGGCTTCGGCACCCATCTTGGCAACGAATGATCCATAACCATACTCACGCAAGCGCTCACGGTATTCGCGCTCTGTCATGATAGACTTGTGCTCAAGTGGTGTATCCTTAGGATCAATCACCACATAAGCCGCAAAGTAGATAACTTCCTCGAGGGCACGAGGGCTCATATCAAGGGTCAAGCCCATACGGCTTGGAATCCCCTTGAAGTACCAGATGTGAGATACAGGAGCTTTCAACTCAATGTGCCCCATACGCTCACGACGAACTTTCGTACGCGTTACTTCAACCCCACAGCGGTCACAAACAATTCCTCTGTAACGAATGCGTTTGTACTTACCACAAGCACATTCCCAGTCTTTTGTAGGACCAAAGATAACTTCATCAAAGAGTCCTTCACGTTCTGGTTTCAAGGTACGGTAATTGATTGTTTCAGGTTTTTTGACTTCTCCATAAGACCATGAACGGACTTTACTTGGAGAAGCTAGGGTGATTTGCATACTTTTAAAACGATTTACATCAACCACTATTTCTTCCCTTTCTATTCTAAGTGAACTGCTTATTCTTATTCAGCAGCTTCTTCTGTTGCTTCCGCTTTTGTTGCTTTCTCAGCTTCTTCAGCTTCAAAGGCTGCTTTAGCCTCTTGGGCTGCTTTTTCGCGGGCTTTTTCAAGGTCATCTACGTGGATGACATCTTCGTCCATTCCTTCATCCAAGTCGCGAAGTTCCACTTCTTGGTCATCTTCGTCTAGGACACGCATGTCAAGACCAAGAGATTGCAATTCTTTGACAAGAACTCGGAAGGATTCTGGAACACCTGGTTTTGGAATTGGTTTTCCTTTTGTAATAGCTTCATAAGCTTTCAAACGTCCGTTAATATCGTCAGACTTGTAAGTCAAGATTTCTTGAAGGACATTTGACGCACCATAGGCTTCAAGAGCCCAAACCTCCATCTCACCAAAACGTTGTCCACCAAACTGAGCTTTACCTCCGAGTGGTTGTTGAGTAACGGTTGAGTATGGCCCGACTGAACGTGCGTGCAATTTATCATCAACCATGTGGTGGAGTTTGATCATGTACATGACACCAACTGACACACGGTTATCAAATGGTTCACCAGTACGTCCATCGTAAAGGATTGTCTTGGCATCGCTATCCATACCAGCTTCTTTAACAGTTGACCAAAGGTCTTCAGAACTTGCTCCGTCAAAGACTGGTGTTGCGATGTGAATACCAAGAGTACGAGCCGCCATACCAAGGTGGAGCTCCATAACCTGACCGATATTCATACGTGATGGCACCCCAAGTGGGTTCAACATGATGTCGACTGGAGTTCCGTCTGGAAGATAAGGCATGTCTTCTACAGGAACGATACGAGAGACAACCCCTTTGTTTCCGTGACGTCCGGCCATCTTATCTCCGACCTTGATCTTACGTTTTTGAGCGATGTAGACACGAACCAGCATGTTAACACCTGATTGCAACTCATCTCCATTTGCACGTGTAAAGATCTTAACATCACGAACGACACCATCGGCACCGTGTGGTACACGAAGAGAAGTATCACGAACTTCACGAGACTTGTCACCGAAGATAGCGTGCAAGAGACGTTCTTCAGCTGAAAGGTCTTTCTCACCCTTAGGTGTTACTTTACCTACAAGGATATCACCTTCTTTAACCTCAGCACCGATACGGATAATACCCATTTCGTCAAGGTCTTTAAGGGCATCTTCACCAACGTTTGGAATTTCACGAGTAATTTCTTCAGGCCCAAGCTTTGTATCGCGTGTTTCTGATTCGTATTCTTCAAGGTGAACAGATGTATAGACATCGTCTTTGACCAAGCGTTCGCTCATGATAACAGCATCCTCGAAGTTGTAACCTTCCCAAGTCATGTAGGCAACGATTGGGTTTTGTCCAAGCGCCATTTCTCCATTTTCCATAGAAGGTCCGTCAGCGATAAAATCGCCTTTTTCAACGACATCGCCAACTTTAACAAGCGTACGTTGGTTGTAGGCAGTACCTGAGTTTGAACGACGGAATTTTTGGATGTGGTAAACGTCCAATGAACCATCTTCACGACGAACTTCTACCTTGTCAGCATCTGCGTAAGTAACTTTACCATCATACTGAGCAATCACAGCAGCTCCTGAATCGTGGGCTGCTTGGTATTCCATACCAGTACCAACGTAAGGTGCTTGAGGATTGATCAATGGCACAGCCTGACGTTGCATGTTGGCTCCCATGAGGGCACGGTTGGAGTCATCGTTTTCCAAGAAAGGAATACATGCTGTCGCAACGGCAACTACCTGTTTTGGTGAAACGTCCATGTAGTCAACAATATTAGCTGGATACTCTTGGTTAACCCCTTGGTGACGTCCCATGACAATCTTCTCAGCAAATGTTCCATCTTCATTCAGACGAGAATTAGCCTGTGCTACAGTAAATTCATCTTCTTCATCGGCTGTCAACCAAACGATTTCGTTGGTAACAACACCTGTTTCACGGTCAACTTTACGGTATGGTGTTTGAACAAAACCATACTTGTTCAAATGTCCGTAAGATGACAAGTTGTTAATCAAACCGATGTTAGGTCCTTCAGGTGTCTCGATTGGACACATACGACCGTAGTGAGTGTAGTGCACGTCACGTACTTCATATCCAGCACGGTCACGTGTCAAACCACCAGGTCCCAAGGCTGACAAACGGCGTTTGTGAGACAACTCAGAAAGCGGATTGTGTTGGTCCATGAACTGTGACAACTGTGATGAACCAAAGAATTCTTTAACCGCAGCTGTTACAGGACGGATGTTGATGATTTGTTGTGGTGTCAAGACTTCGTTGTCTTGAACAGACATACGTTCACGGACATTACGTTCCATACGAGAAAGTCCCAAACGTACTTGGTTGGCAAGCAATTCACCAACCGCACGGATACGACGGTTTCCAAGGTGGTCGATGTCATCTACACGGCCAAGGCCTTCAGCCAAGTTGAGGAAGTAGCTCATCTCAGCAAGGATATCAGCAGGAGTGACGATACGAACCTTGTCATCTGGATTAGCATTACCAATGATGGTTACAACACGGTCTGGATCAGTTGGTGCAACAACCTTGAATTTTTGAAGAACAACTGGCTCAGTCACAACCGCTGCATCATTCGGAATGTAAACAATCTTGTTCAAGTCACCATCCAAATGGCTTTCAATACTTTCAATCACGCTACGAGTCATGATTGTACCAGCTTCTACCAAGATTTCTCCTGTTTCAGGGTCTACCAATGGCTCAGCAATGGTTTGGTTGAGCAAACGTGTTTTAACATTGAGTTTTTTATTGATTTTGTAACGACCAACTGCTGCCAAGTCATAGCGACGTGGGTCAAAGAAGCGAGCTACAAGCAAGCTACGTGAGCTTTCAGCAGTCTTAGGCTCACCTGGACGGAGGCGTTCGTAGATTTCTTTCAAAGCTTCGTCGGTACGAGAGTCCATTGGGTTCTTGTGGATATCTTTTTCAACAGTGTTGCGAACCAATTCGCTGTCACCAAAGATATCAAAGATTTCATCATCACCTGAGAAACCAAGGGCACGAACCAAGGTCGTAAATGGAATCTTACGAGTACGGTCGATACGAGTGTAGGCGATGTCTTTTGAGTCGCTTTCAAGCTCCAACCAAGCTCCACGGTTAGGGATAACAGTTGAACCATATCCCACTTTACCGTTTTTATCAACTTTGTCGTTAAAGTAAACACCTGGTGAGCGGACCAACTGAGATACGATGATACGTTCACCACCATTGATGATAAAAGTACCCATTTCTGTCATGATTGGGAAATCACCAAAGAAAACTTCTTGGGTCTTGATTTCGCCTGTTTCTTTATTGATCAAGCGGAAGGTTACAAAAATTGGTGCTGAGTAGCTAGCATCGTGGATACGAGCTTCTTCTAGCGTGTATTTTGGTTCCTTGATTTCATATCCAACAAATTCCAACTCCATTGTGTCTGTGAAGTTTGAAATTGGCAATACATCTTCAAACACTTCCTTAAGACCATGGTCTAGGAAATCTTTGAATGAGTCAGTTTGAATTTCAATCAAATTTGGTAAGTCAAGAACTTCTTTGATTCTTGAAAAACTACGACGGGTACGATGTTTCCCGTATTGAACGTCATGTCCTGCCAAGATGATTCTCCTTTGTAAATAAGTTCCAAGCCTTGTCAATTAGGCTTTTCTAATCGTCATATGGTTGTAAAACCCTTATCACCGTGTCCCTTTGATGAATTTTCAGAATCTTTAAGTCTTTGTTACAACCGCTCGAAATCCTGAAAAAAAGCACAAAAAGAGCAGCTAAATCTGACTTTTTCAGAAGATTTAACTGCTGTGAGCCTTGTCTGGACAATATTTCAGACAAAACCTACGACAAATGATTATTCATATTATACCCTATTTAGCTAGATTTTTCAAGGGATTCTGTAGATTTTTGGTAATTTTTTTTCGTAGGTAACTTCTCAAAGTAACTTCTACTTACCTAACCGAAGTGGAAATTAGTCTAAAACGGATTTTTATGGTGGAATTAAGTCTGAGACGTTTGAAAATGTTTTAATAGCAACAACGTACTATTCTAGTTTCAATCTGCTATAGAAGTTACCCTTTTCATTCTCTCAAAAGTCAATCATAAAAGAGGAAAAATCGAAGTTCCTCCTCTTCACTGTTTACTATCGAATCAAGTAAATCAAATCGTTACTCATTCACAATTTTTTCATCAACTTTAGGGTTTAGAGTTGTTCCCCAATGTGTAATTGTACGCTGTTGTACTAGTGGTAAGTCTGTGCGGTTGTAAACTGTACGCCATGGTTCCCATACAAGACCCGTCTTTTCTTGAACCTTGATACGAAGATTACGGACATTTCCTTTAAATTGAATCTCTGTTTGGAAGCCTGAAGTTCTGTTTTTTCCGTTATCTTCCCATTGACGTGAACGAATTTCTGGATTTCCTTGTTCATCATATGTAATTTCATCCCAATAGATGTAGTAACGCGCAACATAAGCACCCTTATGATGAAGTTTCAAGAAACCATTTTTGTAAGAAGTAACCTTCGTTTCGATATAGTCTGTACTATTTTGTAAAGTTGCTTGGGCATTATCTTTTAGGAAGGCAGTCTTATATGAGATTGGCACAGCTGGACTTTGAGCGCTAAAGTTAGCTCCTTCTCTGATGAGTTCCTTCAAGTTTTCGACTGTTCCTGTGACAACTTTGGCGGCACCGCTAGCATTACCTCCTACAATTACCGCTGTTACAGAAGTATTCTTCAATAGACGGCTCCATTCAGAATTTGGAGCAATTGTTGCGCCTTTGATAACCGCATTGATAGCTGCTTTTAATTCAGTAGACTTACTTGTTGACTCAAACTTAACATAGATTTGACGTCCGTAAGAAACGTTTGATACATATACAGGTGGAGTTTGTGAATCAACGCCTCTCTGTTTTAAATCTTCAGGTGTCACACTCTTGTCAAATACAGCCGCTGGATTGGTCGGTGCATCAAATGTCGCTGTATAGTAGATTTGTTTAAAGTTTACAACTTCAATTTGCTTTTCACCCTTTTGCACAGCCTCAAAGTCAATCTTGAGCGGTGCACCTGCTTTTTCAAAGTCTGCACCAAATTTTGCTTTCAATTGATTCATGCTATAGGCTGTAGTTGATTCATACTGAACACGGGCAGGAACGGAATGGCTAGATGAGTAATTCTTTGTCCATCTTTCAACCAAGGTATTCATCGCAGACTGCATACCACTAGTTGTAGGATCTGCTTCAATTCGGCTGTCAGACTGAATCATACCAGGTAAATCGACGCTGACTGTCCCCTTTGCACGGGCAAGACTAATCAATTCTGGCTGATTTTCTAGCAGATTTTGGTTTGCCTTATACAAGCCACCTAGGAAGACATTTTGATTTCCATTGATGGAAACATCTGCTGTGCCTGTAGAGAGGGTTTTCTTGATTTTTTCTACAACGACAAACTCTCCATTTTGTTCCTTAGCACTTGTGTTGTAGCGATTTTCTAATGTTTCTCCTTTGCGAGTTAAAATATCCAAAGGATTATAAGTTAAGCCAAAAAGGTAGTCTTTCAATGCTGATTTTTGATTTACTACTGGTGCAGTTCTATCCTGTCCAACTTGAGTTGTTGCTGAACGGAATACTTCCACTTCTGCCAAGCTCAATGGGGTATTTTTAGTTTTCAACTCCACTTTTACATAACGAGCGCCTTTGGCGGTGAAGAAAACTTCAAGTTCTGCCTTCCCATTCAAACTATCAAAGTGTTGACGAGCAACTTCTTGTTTTGCTTCATTTAACAAAACAACATCAAAATTGGAAAGACGATTAGCTACATTCCCATCTCCACGATTGTAAAGTTTAACTTTTCCAACATTCTCTGTTTTTCCAAGATCAACTTGCCACCAAGCATTGTCTTCAAAGTTTGTGTGTGTTACAGAATGGTGCCCGTAATCACTGTCAACATTACCGTCCACTGCTCGTGTAGCAGCTCCTCCATAAGCAGTAGAACTTTGACTAGCTTGTTTTCCACGAGCGATGTTTTCTGTCTCAACTGGACGATTCCCTTGCTCTGTAGCCAAAGCTACTCCCTGAGCGCTCAATAAAAAGGCCGCAACAACAGCACTACACACACCGAGTCCACACTTTTTGACAAAGCGATGCAAACGTTTTTCTTGATTCATTCCTTATTCCTCCGTTTTTAAATGAATACGTTTTCCTATTTGTCTATAGTTTATCAAATTTCAAGTAAAAGTCAAGCACAAATCAGCAAAAAAGTCAAGAAAATAAGAAGAAAACGTTTGCTGAATTTTTCTGATATTTTCTTTAGATTTCCAGTAAATACTATAGTTTGGAAACTAGATAAAACTTGAGAAGCGCCAGCTTTTTCTCTTCCTATTTATAGTTTCGCTAGATGAACTTTTTAAAGAAATATTAGAGAGCAATTTCTGAATAAAAATAGCTGGGAACACATCATCTTCCTAATAATACGGCTTGTCTTATGTGACATTTTTATACTATTCGAAAATCTCTTCAAACCACGTCAACGTCGCCTTGCCGTACTCAAGTACAGCCTGCGGCTAGTTTCCTAGTTTGCTCTTTGATTTTCATTGAGTATTATTTCCATTATTTATACTGATATATAAAATAATACGGAAAACTTCTCAAAAGTAAGAATTTCTTTTACAAACCAAAGAAAACGCTTGCATATTGTTTTACTACATGCTATACTGATATAGAAATTTATTGATTGGAGAATCATTATGAGAAAAACACCAGCTCAAACTGAGAAAAAAATGGTCTACAGCATCCGTTCCCTCAAGAATGGAACTGGTTCTGTCCTTATCGGCGCAAGCCTTGTCCTACTTGCTATGGCTACGCCAACTATCTCAGCCGACGAAAGTACAACAACCACTAACGAACCCAGCAACGGAAATACAACCATCCTTGCCCAACCTCTTACTGATACAGCAGCTGGCTCTGGTAAGAAGGAAAGTGATATTTCTTCACTCGAAAATGCAAACGCTTCCCTAGAGAAAGCAGAAGAAAAACCTGCAACAGATCCAACAACTCCTGTTGCAAGCCCAGCCGATTCAGCACCACAAACTGGACAAGATCGTTCAAATGAGCCAACTACTTCTACTAGTCCAGTAGCAACTGAAACTAAGGCAGAAGAGCCAATCGAAGACAACTACTTCCGTATCCATGTCAAAAAACTTCCTGAAGAAAACAAGGATGCTCAAGGACTCTGGACTTGGGATGATGTTGAAAAACCTTCTGAAAACTGGCCTAACGGAGCCTTGTCCTTCAAGGATGCTAAAAAAGACGACTACGGCTACTACCTAGATGTCAAATTAAAGGGAGAACAAGCTAAGAAAATTAGCTTCCTCATCAACAATACAGCTGGAAAAAATCTAACCGGCGATAAATCTGTAGAAAAACTGGCACCAAAGATGAATGAGGCTTGGTTGGACCAAGATTACAAGGTTTTCTCTTACGAACCACAACCTGCAGGAACTGTTCGCGTCAACTACTACCGCACAGATGGCAACTATGACAAGAAATCTCTCTGGTACTGGGGAGATGTGAAAAATCCAAGTAGCGCTCAATGGCCTGACGGAACAGACTTTACGGCTACAGGTAAATACGGTCGCTATATCGACATTCCTCTTAATGAAGCTGCGAGAGAATTTGGATTTTTGCTATTAGATGAGAGCAAACAAGGAGACGACGTGAAAATCCGTAAAGAAGATTATAAGTTTACAGATTTGAAAAATCATAGCCAAATTTTCCTAAAAGACGATGACGAATCGATTTACACAAATCCATACTATGTCCATGATATCCGTATGACAGGAGCCCAACACGTAGGCACTTCTAGCATTGAAAGTAGTTTTTCAACACTTGTTGGTGCTAAAAAAGAGGATATCCTCAAGCACTCCAACATCACTAATCACCTAGGAAACAAAGTAACTATCACCGATGTTGCAATCGATGAAGCTGGTAAGAAAGTGACCTACAGCGGAGATTTCTCTGACACAAAACATCCTTATACCGTTAGCTACAACTCTGACAAATTCACTACCAAAACAAGCTGGCGCCTGAAAGATGAGACTTACAGCTATGATGGTAAACTTGGAGCTGAACTCAAAGAAGAAGGAAAACAGGTTGATTTAACTCTCTGGTCACCAAGTGCTGATAAGGTTTCTGTTGTTGTCTACGACAAGAATGACCCTGAAAAAGTAGTTGGAACTGTCGCTCTTGAAAAAGGGGAAAGAGGAACTTGGAAACAAACTCTAGATAGCACAAACAAATTAGGAATCACAGATTTCACTGGCTACTATTATCAATACCAAATCGAGCGTCAAGGTAAAACTGTTCTTGCACTCGATCCTTACGCTAAATCCCTCGCTGCTTGGAATAGTGACGATGCTAAGATTGACGATGCCCATAAAGTGGCTAAAGCCGCCTTTGTAGACCCAGCTAAACTAGGACCTCAAGACTTGACTTATGGTAAGATTCGCAACTTCAAATCGCGCGAAGATGCTGTCATCTATGAAGCTCATGTGCGTGACTTCACTTCAGATCCTGCCATCGCAAAAGATTTGACTAAGCCATTTGGTACTTTTGAAGCCTTTATCGAAAAACTAGACTACCTCAAAAACTTGGGTGTAACCCACATCCAGCTCCTTCCAGTCTTGTCTTACTACTTTGTCAATGAGTTGAAGAACCACGAACGCTTATCTGACTATGCTTCAAGCAACAGCAACTACAACTGGGGATATGACCCTCAAAACTACTTCTCCTTGACTGGTATGTATTCAAGCGATCCTAAAAATCCAGAAAAACGAATCGCAGAATTTAAAAACCTCATCAACGAGATCCACAAACGTGGTATGGGAGCTATCCTAGATGTAGTGTATAACCATACAGCCAAGGTCGATATCTTTGAAGATTTAGAGCCAAACTACTACCACTTTATGGATGCTGATGGGACACCTCGCACTAGCTTTGGTGGTGGACGCTTGGGGACAACCCACCATATGACCAAACGACTCCTAGTTGACTCTATCAAATATCTAGTTGATACCTACAAAGTGGATGGATTCCGCTTCGATATGATGGGAGACCATGATGCAGCTTCTATTGAAGAAGCGTACAAGGCCGCACGCGCCCTCAATCCACACTTAATCATGCTTGGTGAAGGTTGGAGAACCTATGCTGGTGATGAGAACATGCCTACTAAAGCTGCTGACCAAGATTGGATGAAACATACCGATACTGTCGCTGTCTTCTCAGATGACATCCGTAACAACCTCAAGTCTGGTTATCCAAACGAAGGTCAACCTTCCTTTATCACAGGTGGCAAGCGTGATATCAACACCATCTTCAAAAATATCATTGCTCAACCAACCAACTTTGAAGCTGACAGCCCTGGAGATGTCATCCAATACATCGCAGCCCATGATAACTTGACCCTCTTTGACATCATCGCCCAATCTATCAAAAAAGATCCAAGCAAAGCTGAGAACTATGCTGAAATCCACCGTCGTTTGCGACTTGGAAATCTCATGGTCTTGACAGCTCAAGGAACTCCGTTTATCCACTCCGGTCAGGAATATGGACGTACTAAACAATTCCGTGACCCAGCCTACAAGACTCCAGTAGCAGAGGATAAGGTTCCAAACAAATCTCACTTGTTGCGTGATAAGGACGGCAATCCATTTGACTATCCTTACTTCATCCATGACTCTTACGATTCTAGCGATGCTATTAACAAGTTTGACTGGACCAAGGCTACAGATGGAAAAGCATATCCTGAAAATGTCAAGAGCCGTGACTATATGAAAGGTTTGATTGCCCTTCGTCAATCTACAGATGCCTTCCGACTTAAGAGTCTCCAAGATATCAAAGACCGTGTTCATCTCATCACTGTCCCAGGCCAAAATGGCGTGGAAAAAGAGGACGTAGTGATTGGCTACCAAATCACTGCTCCAAATGGAGACATCTATGCAGTTTTTGTCAATGCTGACGAAAAAGCTCGCGAATTTAATTTGGGAACTGCCTTTGCACATCTCAGAAATGCTGAAGTTTTAGCAGATGAAAACCAAGCAGGGCCAGTCGGAATTGCCAACCCGAAAGGACTTGAGTGGACTGAAAAAGGCTTGAAATTAAATGCCCTTACAGCTACTGTTCTTCGAGTCTCTCAAAATGGAACTAACCATGAGTCAACTGCAGAAGAGAAACCAGACTCAACCCCTTCCAAGCCTGAACATCAAAATGAAGCTTCTCACCCTGCACATCAAGATCCAGCTCCAGAAGCTAAACCTGATTCTACTAAACCATCTGCAACAGTAGCTGATGCAGAAAATAAACCTAGCCAAGCTACAACTGGTTCACAAGCTTCACAACCACATAAAGACAATAATACTCAATCACTTCCATCTACGCCTACTCAAACTATTGTCACTTCCTATACTCCAGCTTATACAAATAAGAAACCGGAAACTCCAAATCAGGCAACTAAAGCTAGTTGGAAACAAGAAAATGGCATCTGGTATTTCCATAAAGCAGACGGTTCTCTAGCTACTGGTTGGATCAAAGATGGAGATACTTGGTATTATCTAAAAGATGATGGCTCTATGTCAACTGGTTGGGTAAAAGATGGCAATGTTTGGTACTTCCTAAATAGTAACGGTTCTATGTCAACCGGTTGGGTTAAAGATGGAGATACTTGGTACTATCTAGATCCATCAGGAGCTATGAAAGAAAATCAATGGTTTGAAGTTTCTGACAAATGGTACTATGTTGATTCATCAGGTAAACTTGCAGTTAATACAAGAGTTGAAGGCTATTTGGTCAATGAAAACGGTGAATGGGTTAGCTAAAACTGCTACTGTATAACCTTTGCATAGCTAGATATAACTAATCCAAATACAGGAAGCTCAACGATAACAAACTCCTGTTGGCAGGAATCAACCTCCTTGCCCTTCTAGGTCTCGGGTTCTTGCTAAAAAACAAAAAAGAGAACTAAACTAGCCCTCCTATAGAAAAATCCCCCAAGCCTTACAGCTCGGGGGATTAGTTTTTGTACAATATTTGTCGTCCTAATAAGCCTGATTAAGATTTTTTATTAAGCCTCTTTCATGGCAAAATAAGTCCGTACTTTGGGTGCAACTTGTGTGCCGAAGAGTTCAATAGCTCTCAGAACTTGTTCATGAGGCATGGAACCAAGCGGTAGATGGAGCATGAAGCGGTCCAATCCTAAATCCTCAATCATACGAATCAATTTTTCTGCCACCTGATCTGGATTTCCCACAAACATGGCGCCATTTGGTCCAACTTGCTCTAAATATTGTTCATAACGCAATTCCTGCCAGTGCGGGCGATCTTTGGAAATAGCATCCACTACTTGCTTGGTCGGATGGAAATAATCTTTCACAGCCTGCTCGCCATCTTCAGCAATCCACCCCCAAGAATGAGCCCCAACCTTTAACTCATTACTGGTATGACCCGCTTCGCTACCAATCTCACGATAAGCCTGAATCAACTTTTTAAAATAACGCGGATTCCCACCAATAATGGCATAGACAATCGGTAGACCTGCCTGAGCAATCTTCACTGTTGATTCGACATGGCCACCTGTCGCTATCCACAAGGGTAATTTGTCCTGAACTGGACGAGGATAAACTTCCTTGCCAGAGATTGTTTGGGTCAATCGCCCTTGCCAGTCTATCCTGGTCTTCTCATTGACTAACTGGAGCAAGTCTAATTTCTCATCAAAAAGGGCTTCGTAGTCTTTCAAATCATATCCAAACAAGGGAAAAGATTCCGTGAAAGAACCCCTTCCAGCCATAATCTCCGCACGTCCATTTGACAAAGCATCGATAGTGGCATACTGTTGGAACAAGCGAATCGGATCCATGCTCGAAAGAATGCTGACTGCACTGGTCAAACGGATTTTATTGGTATTAACTGCCCCAGCGGCCAGAACAATCTCTGGGGCTGATACTGCAAAATCCTCTCGATGGTGCTCACCAATCCCATACACATCCAAACCAACCTTATCAGCCAGTTCAATCTCTGCCACCAACTGACGAATGCGTTCGGCATGACTGTAAGTTTCCCCAGTCCCTTCAAGCTCCGTTGTTTCCCCAAATGTTGAAATTCCCAATTCTACCACAGTGATTCTCCTTGTCTACCTCTGTCCTTCAATTTGAAAAATTATTCTAACACGAATCTTAAGTACAAGCAACCGATTTGCTCACAAGAAAAAGCCTAGATAACTAGACTTTTTTAGCTTATTCTACCGTCACTGACTTAGCAAGATTACGTGGTTTGTCCACATCGAGACCACGATGAAGCGTTGCAAAGTAAGCGACCAATTGTGTTGGTACGACCATTGAGATTGGTGAGAGGTAAGGGTGGACAGTCGTAAGCACGATGTCGTCGGTATCTTTGGCAACATTTTCTTCTGCGATAGTGAGGACTTTGGCACCACGGGCTGCCACTTCTTGGATATTTCCACGAGTGTGGTTGGCAAGAACTGGGTCTGACAAGAGAGCCAAAACAGGTGTTCCATCCTCAATCAAGGCAATAGTTCCGTGCTTAAGTTCTCCTGCCGCAAACCCTTCACACTGGATGTAAGAAATCTCTTTAAGTTTGAGACTTGCTTCCATGGCTACGTAGTAATCTTGACCACGTCCGATGTAAAAGGCGTTACGAGTTGTTTCAAGTAGCTCACGAACCTTGGCTTCAATGGTTTCTTTCTCTGAAAGAGTTGATTCGATAGACTGAGCTACGATTGACAACTCATGCACCAGGTCAAAGGCTTGCGCTTTAGTATTGCCATTTGCTTCTCCGACTGCTTTTGCAAGGAAGGCAAGGGCTGCGATTTGCGCTGTATAGGCTTTAGTTGATGCCACGGCAATTTCAGGACCTGCGTGAAGGAGCATAGTATGATTGGCTTCACGTGAAAGGGTTGAACCTGGGACATTTGTCACTGTCAAGCTTGGGATACCCATTTCATTAGCCTTGACCAAAACCTGACGGCTATCCGCTGTTTCACCAGACTGGCTGATAAAGATGAAGAGTGGTTTCTTGCTAAGAAGTGGCATACCATAGCCCCACTCAGATGAGATTCCAAGCTCAACTGGCGTATCTGTCAATTCTTCCAACATTTTCTTAGAAGCAAATCCTGCGTGGTAAGATGTCCCAGCTGCAAGGATGTAGATACGGTCTGCGTCTTGAACAGCCTGGATGATAGCTGGGTCTACGACAACTTGACCAGCCTCATCTGTGTAGGCTTGGATGAGTTTACGCATAACAGTTGGTTGCTCATCAATTTCCTTAAGCATATAGTAAGGGTAAGTTCCCTTACCGATATCTGACAAGTCAAGTTCAGCAGTGTAGCTAGCACGCTCACGACGATTTCCATCATAGTCTTGAACTTCCACACTATCAGCCTTGACGATTACCAACTCTTGGTCATGAATTTCCATGTATTGGTTGGTTTCACGAATCATAGCCATAGCATCTGAGCAGACCATGTTATAGCCTTCTCCAAGGCCAATCAAAAGTGGTGATTTATTTTTAGCCACGTAGATGACTTCAGGATTTTGTGAGTCAACCAAGGCAAAGGCATAAGAACCACGGATGATATGAAGGGCTTTTTTGAAGGCTTCAAGAACTGACAAGCCATCTTCTTCCGCAAATTTTCCAATCAAATGAACGGCGATTTCCGTATCTGTTTGCCCTTTAAAGTGGTGACCTGCAAGGTATTCTTCCTTGATTTCAAGATAGTTCTCAATCACCCCATTGTGCACCAAGACAAAACGTTCTGTCTCAGAGCGGTGTGGGTGAGCATTGTCTTCCGTTGGTTTCCCATGAGTTGCCCAACGAGTATGACCGATCCCAGTTGTTCCCTCAACACCAGCTGTCTTGGCAGACAATTCTGCAATACGACCAACAGCCTTCACCAAATGGTTCTCAGCACCACCTAGGACAAAAATCCCCGCAGAATCATAGCCACGGTATTCGAGCTTTTCAAGCCCTTGAATCAAAATATCAGTTGCATTTGTGTTTCCAACAACACCAACAATTCCACACATAGTATATACGACACAGACCAGCTGTGCTTTCTCCTTAAAATTGGTATAGTCTAATTCCTCTTTTATAGAATCAGCAAAAACAGTATATACTTGTTTCTTTCACTTGTCAAGAGTAAAAATTGGTATAGTTCAAATTAACTTTTTTGCAACCAAAAAACTCTGACCAATTAGGACAATCAGTCATAGTCTTTTTTAAAATCCATTATTACCGCTTAGCTCCTTGAACCAGTGCCCTGATTTTTTCAGACGACGTTCTTGCGTTTCCAAGTCTAATTCAACCAAACCATAGCGATTTTTATAGCTATTGAGCCATGACCAGCAATCGATAAAGGTCCAAATCAAGTAGCCCTTACAATTGGCTCCGTCTTCAATAGCACGGTGAAGTTCACGAAGATGACCTTTTACAAAGTCAATACGGTAATCATCTTGAATCATTCCATCTTGACGGAATTTTTCTTCCCCTTCAACACCCATACCATTCTCTGTCAACATCCACTCGATATTGCCATAATTTTCCTTGATATTTTGGGCGATGTCATAAATCCCTTGCTCATAAATCTCCCAGCCACGGTGAGGATTGATTTTACGTCCAGGCATCACATAAGGCTCGTAAAAATGTTCTGGTAAGAGTGGACTCTCTGGATGCTTCGCAAATCGAGGAGCCATAACACGCAAAGGTTGATAGTAGTTGACACCAAGGAAGTCCACAGTATTGTCACGAATGAGATCCAACTCCTCCTCTGTAGCATCAGGCAAGAGACCGTATTCATGTAAGATTTCTACTAACTCCTGTGGATAAGTCCCCAAAACAGACGGATCTAAGAAAGATTGGGCCTGAAAAAGGTCCGCAATATTAGCAGCCTTGACATCAGCAGGATGCTGACTACGTGGATAAGCCGGTGTCAAGTTTAAGACAATCCCAATCTTAGCATCAGGCAAGATTTCATGACAGACCTTGACCGCCCGACTGCTGGCCAATTGTGTATGATAAGCTACTTTAACGGCTGCCTCTGCATCCACCTTATGTGGATAATGGGCATCGTAAAAATAGCCAAATTCTACTGGAACGATGGGCTCGTTAAATGTAATCCATTGATCCACTAAATCTCCATAAGTCTCAAAACAAAAACGAGCATAGTCTTCATAGGCTGAGACAATCGCCTTATTTTCCCAACCATCACCATCCTCTTGAAGGGCAAAAGGCAAATCAAAATGATAAAGATTGACTAAAAGACGAATCCCTTTGGCCTTAATAGCCTCAAAAACTTTACGGTAAAAGTCTACACCCTGAGGATTGACTTTTCCACAGCCTTGTGGAAAAATCCGTGACCACTGAATAGAAGTCCGAAAGGCCGTGTGACCAGTTTCTAACAAGAGGTCGATATCCTTTTCCCAGTTTTCATAAAAAGTCGATGTCTTATCTGGACCAATCCCATTATAGTAACGATTTGGCTCCACTTGGTACCAATAATCCCAGAGATTATCTCCCTTACCGTCACCAGCTACACATCCTTCTGTTTGTGGTCCAGAAGTAGAGGATCCCCAGACAAAATCCTTTGGAAATCTTAGCATACATTTACCTCTTTATCTAGTCATTTTTCCCATTATACAGAAAAAACAAGGTAAAAACTAGTTACATTTTTTCCTTGTTTTTCTTCTGATTATAGTTTTTATTTCTTGCTGAGAATTTCAAGCGTTTCAAGCACGTTATCTGCATGAACTTCGATGGTGTCACCAGTCGCTTTAATCTTCACTTCTACGATGCCATCGGCTGCTTTCTTCCCAACAGTGATACGGATTGGCAATCCAATCAAGTCGCTATCGCTGAATTTAACACCAACACGTTCGTTACGGTCATCTGTCAAGACTTCATAACCAGCTCCCATCAAGCTTGCTTCAAGCTTTTCTGTCAAGGCTTGTGCTTCTTCATCCTTGACATTAACAGTGATCAAGTGAACATCAAATGGCGCCAATTCTTTAGGGAAATTGATTCCCCAAGCGTAACGGTATTCACCTTTTGGCGTTTTGTTAACAAAGAGGCGAGCGTGTTGCTCCATCACTGCTGAAAGGAGACGGCTAACACCGATACCGTAACATCCCATGATGATTGGCACAGCGCGACCATTTTCATCCAAAACATCTGCTCCCATGCTTGCTGAATAGCGAGTGCCGAGTTTAAAGATGTGACCAATTTCGATACCACGCGCAAAGTTAAGGACTCCTTGCCCGTCTGGAGAAATTTCACCCTCACGAACTTCACGGATATCCACATATTCCGCAGTAAAATCACGACCTGGGTTCACACCAGTCAAGTGGTAGCCATCTTCGTTAGCACCGACAACTGCATTGCGAACATCTTGCACCTTACGGTCTGCAATGATTTTAACATTCTCTGGCAAACCAACTGGTCCAAGTGAACCAAAACCTGCTTGAACAAGATTCGCCACTTCTTCTTCGCTAGCAACGTCGAAGAAATCTGCTCCCAAATGGTTTTTCAACTTAACTTCGTTGAGTTGATCATTTCCAACTAGAAGGGCCGCAACAAGCTCACCATCTGCCATGTAAAAGAGAGTTTTAATTGTTTGTTCTTCTGGAACATTGAGGAAAGCTGCAACTTCATCAATTGATTTAACATCTGGCGTTGCAACACGAGTCACTTCTTCTTCAGCGACAACACGGTTGCTTGGTTTGTACTCGTTTGTTGCCATTTCTAAGTTAGCTGCATAGCTAGACTCACTTGAGTAAGCAATGGTATCTTCACCAGAGACCATCCATTTGAGCAATTCTGCCTTGATTTCTTCTTGCACTTCTGCAGGAATCTCATCAAATGAGGCAACTGACTTGTCCAAGACAACCCAGCGGTCAAGGTCTGTACGGGCAGGTGTGATGGCCATAAATTCTTGGCTGTCCTTACCACCCATGGCTCCACCGTCACCGATGATAGCCTTGAAGTCTAAACCACTACGAGTAAAAATACGCTCATAAGCAGCCTTGTACTCATCGTAAACACTGTCCAAGCTATCATAATTAGCGTGGAAACTGTAAGCATCTTTCATGATAAACTCACGTGTACGGAGAAGTCCATTACGTGGGCGTTTTTCATCACGATACTTAGGCTGGATTTGATAAAGGTTAAGTGGCAATTGCTTGTAAGACTTAACAGAATCACGGACAATAGCTGTAAAGGTTTCTTCGTGAGTTGGGCCTAGGATGAAGTCTGATTTTTCACGGTTTTTTAGTTTGTAAAGGTCTTCACCATAAGTTTCGTAACGACCTGATTCGCGCCACAATTCTGCACTAAGAAGGGCAGGAGCCAACATCTCAACGGCACCAATCTTATCGAATTCTTGGCGCATGATATTTTTAGCTTTTTCAATCACACGATTAGCAAGTGGTAGATAAGAATAAACACCTGCTGAGACTTGACGAACATAACCAGCTCGCAACATAAGAGCATGGCTGATAACTTGAGCATCGCTTGGCATTTCGCGAAGCGTTGGGATAGGCATTTTACTTTGTTTCATAATATTCCTCGATTATCTAAAAAAGAGTCGCATGATGTCATTCCAGGTCACAGCAATCATCAAGACAACCATGATGACCACTCCGGCCAAGGTGACATAGGTTTCAATTTCTTGTTTTAATGGTTTGCGGCGGATGGCTTCTAGGATATTGAGCACAATCTTACCACCATCCAAGGCTGGAATCGGAATCAGATTAAAAATCCCGATATTGATGGAAATCATTGCCAAGAAGTACAAGACATTCTCAATTCCATTTTTAGCAGCATCACTACTTGCCTTAAAGATGGCAACAGGTCCACCTAGCTTGTTCAAATCCGGTTGGAAAATCAGATTTTTCAGAGCTGATAGAATTCGGAGGGCCGAGTCAGCAGCAGTTGTAAAACCACCTACAAACATGGATAGAAAATCTGACTTAATTCCCGGTTGAACACCTAGAAGGTAACGGCCTTGACTTTCTTCAGGAGTAACAGTGACTTGCTTATCACTACCCTTTTCAGAAATAGTCACATCCAAGGTCGGGGCCGTCTTATCTTTGGTTTCTGATTCCACAGCCTGAATCAAACTTTCCCAGTTGCTAATCTCATGTGAGCCAATCTTGGTAATTTGTGCCGTTTCTGGTACTCCTACCTTAGCCAAAGCCCCTTGAGGCATGACATGGAACTGATTGGTATCAACATCTCTGACACCACCCTGCATGAAGATTAAAATCCAGAAAACAACGACACCTAAGATAAAGTTATTCATAGGGCCTGCAAAATTAGTAATGAGTTTCCCCCAGATAGTCGCATTTTGATATTGAACATCTAAAGGTGCAATCCGAACCTCAGTACCATCTGCTTCCACAACCGTTGCATCGTGATCCACTGCAAATGTTTTTTCTTCTTCCAGAACCAGTCCTTTGATAAAGAGCTTGTCTTCAAAGTCAAATTGGGTCACCTGCATAGGAAGAGCTGTTTGATCCAATTTTTTACCTGAGAGATTGATGCGTTTAACCTTACCATCATCAGTAAGCGTCAAACTGACAGGAGTTCCTGTCTTGATTTCAGTGGTATCATCACCCCAACCGGCCATACGAACGTAGCCTCCCAGAGGCAAGATGCGAATGGTATAGGCAGTTCCATCCTTGCCAATATGAGCAAAGATCTTGGGTCCCATGCCAATGGCAAATTCACGCACTAGAATCCCTGATTTCTTGGCAAAGTAGAAGTGTCCGAACTCGTGCACCACTACAATAATCCCAAAAACCAGAATAAAGGTTAAAATTCCGAGCATTCTATCTTCCTTTCTCTAAAAGAGTCCAAACAAGTGCATGATTGGAAATACAAGCAACATACTATCGAAACGATCCAAAACACCACCATGTCCAGGGATAAATTTCCCAGAATCCTTAACACCAAAGTGACGCTTAATCGAACTTTCTAGTAAGTCACCAAATTGTCCAGCAATGCTAAAGAAAATAGCAAAGACCGACATCTTGTAAATTCCATACGGAAGAGCAACTGTCCTATCAAACATCATAAAGATGATGGTTACTAAAATAGCACCTAAAATACCACCCAAGGCACCCTCAAAGGTTTTATTTGGAGAAACTGTCGGAGCTAATTTTCGTTTACCATAGTTCATCCCAACAAGATAGGCACCACTGTCTGTTGCCCAAACAATACATAAGGCTAATAGTGCCTTATCTAAACCTGCAATTCTAGCATCTAATAGAGCATTAAAACCAAAGCCCACATAGAAACTCATAGCAAGAGGGAAAACCGCATCCTCAATCGTATACGACTTGCTAAAAACAGTCGTTCCTAACATGATTGAAATCAGAACACTATAAGCAACCACATTCCCATCAACTGGCAAAAAAGTCAGATAATTCTCCAAGGGAATGGTCAAGGCAAAGGTTGCAAAGAGGGTCAAGAGGCCCTCCATCGTCATGGTCTCTAGACCTCTCATCTTCAAAAGTTCATGCATGGCTAGCATGGCTATGATTCCAATTGCTATCTGAAGCAAGAGTCCCCCAATCATTAAAATTGGTAGGAAAATAGCCAGGGCAATCCCTGCAAACAAGGTTCTTTTCTGTAAATCCTGTGTCATATTTCCTCCTAAACTCCTCCAAATCGGCGATGACGACGATTGTATGCAAGAATGGCTTCCTGCAAGGCTACCTCGTCAAAATCAGGCCACAAGGTGTCCGTAAAATAGAGCTCACTATAGGCTCCCTGCCATGGAAGAAAATTGCTCAAACGCAATTCTCCACTAGTACGGATAATCAAGTCTGGATCTCGTACATCCTTAGGCAAATGCTGAGTAAAGAGATAGTTGCCAATTAATTCCTCTGTGATGTCACCTGGGTTGATTTTGGCATCTAACACATCCTGGGAAATCAACTTAAGAGCCTGTGTAATCTCAGCACGTCCACCATAGTTGAGGGCAAAATTAAGAATCAAACCTGTGTTGTTCTTAGTCAATTTCTCAGCTTTAGTAAGAGCTTCAAAGGTTTGCTTAGGCAGGCGGTCTGTTTCCCCAATCATTTGAATCTTAACATTATTCGCATGCAATTCCGGGACATAATTATCATAAAACTCTACTGGCAAGTTCATGATAAACTTGACTTCCTGATCTGGACGGGTCCAGTTTTCCGTAGAAAAAGCATAAACTGTAATAACCTTGACGCCTAGTTTGTTGGCTGCCTTGGTCACAGTTTGCAATGCTTCCATGCCCGCCTTATGTCCAAAAACTCGCGGTTGCATACGTTTTTTAGCCCAACGGCCATTGCCATCCATGATGATGCCGATATGAGCAGGAACCTGTGTCGGAACCTCTACTTCCACAGCCTTATCTTTCTTAAAAAATCCAAACATGATCTTATTCCTATTCAAAAATCTATCGTTTCATTATACCATATTTCCCTATTTTCTTCTATCACTAAGCTATTTATTCTCAGGCACAAAGCCCATTTTTCAAAAAAATAAGCCGCCTGATTGGGCGACTCAATTTTTATAGGGAGATTATTATGAAAAAGTTTTAGGAGTTTAAGTTAAGGTCTTCTTAACTTATGAACTTAGTATACACCTCCTAGCTTAAAGTTTCCTTAAGTATTTTTAAAAATCAAATTTTTCCATTTCTCCTGCCAATTTTTCTTGGATAGACGTGTTCGATAAAGTTCCATTCGGTCTTCATTTTCTAAGAAATGAGGAGTTGGACGAACTTGAAAATTCAAAATATCCTCCAAACCGTATGGAGTAAAGAGTTCCAAAACGGATTCTTCATTCAAGCGTAATCCAACAGCCGTACATCGTTCTGGATACTTACTCATAGCATCACGGGAACTGGTATAGGGAGCAGTATGAGGGCTGTGCTGGTGCATATAGACTTGATTTTTCAATTCCCACTGGTACTGAGGAAAATCCTCTCTCAGCTTTTTCTCTAGGGACAAGGTTTCCTCATAAGAAATATCCGGATCAAAGAAAATCACATCTACATCTGTTTCAAGATCAAATGCTGGTCTGTCTGACAAGAGATTCCAGATGAAATTTCTGACAGAACCTGCCGCCAACCAGGAATCTGTCAACTCCAAGTTTCGGATGATAGTCAGAATAGCCATCATATCTGGATTTTTTCTAAAAGCCTCTAGAATTTCTTGCTTATTTTTCATTGTACTCATATCCCAAATGCTCATATGCCTTAGCAGTCGCCACCCGTCCAGACCGCGTCCGCATGATAAAGCCTTTTTGAATCAAGTAGGGCTCATACATGTCTTCAACTGTCTCACGCTCTTCTGCTATGTTAACAGAAAGAGTTCCTAATCCGACAGGACCACCACCATACATCTCAATCATGGTGCGAAGGATTTTTTGATCCACATAGTCCAAACCTTCATGGTCAACATCCAGCATGGTCAAAGCCTTATCGGTAATAAAATCATCGATAACCCCATTCCCCATTATCTGGGCAAAATCGCGCACGCGCTTGAGGAGACGATTGGCAATACGAGGGGTTCCACGACTACGCAAGGCCAGCTCGGATGCTGCCTCATGAGTGATTTCCATCTCAAAAATATCTGCCGTCCGCTCAACAATTTCTGTCAAGTCAGCATGAGCATAATACTCCATATGCCCCGTAATCCCAAAACGTGCCCGTAGTGGATTTGAGAGCATACCAGCCCGAGTCGTCGCACCAATCAAGGTAAAAGGTGGTAACTCCAAATGAACACTGCGACTACCTTCACCAGCCCCAATCATGATATCAATATAGAAGTCCTCCATGGCACTATAAAGCACCTCCTCCACCGACATGGGCAAGCGATGAATCTCATCAATAAAAAGGACATCCCCAGGCTCTAAGTCATTCAAAATCGCTACCAGATCTCCGGCTTTTTCAATGACTGGACCCGAAGTCTGCTTGAGATTGACACCTAGTTCGTTGGCAATAACAAAAGCCATGGTCGTTTTCCCCAAACCTGGAGGCCCAAATAAGAGGACATGGTCCAGCGCTTCATCCCGCATTTTGGCAGCTTCAATAAAGATTTGGAGCTGATCCTTGACCTTGTCCTGCCCAATATATTCACGTAAGTACTGAGGACGGAGCGTGCGTTCTACTAACTCCTCATCCCCCATTATCTCATTATCCAAAATTCTACTCATGTTTACATTATATCAAAAAACCAAGCCACAAACAAAAAAGCCACCCGATTAGGTGACTCCTGAGTTTGGCACTTATGTGGTATAATATTGTTCGGCACTGCTACACCGCCTACGAAAGGAGGTGAATTAGCCCATGATGGATACAATACTTAAAACTATCATCGGACCAATTGTGGTCGGTGTCGTTCTTCGCTTAGTCGATAAATGGCTAAACAAGGACAAATAGTGTCAAAAAGACCCCAAGCTTATTTGGACGTGAGCTTGGGGTCTTTTCTAGCCTATGATATAGACACAATACTTAATTCCCTTTTATTATCCCATAGTTCACAAAATTTGTCAAAGGTTTATATCCTCATCCATTCAGCTTCTCCAACTTTAGAATCTGTCCAATAAAGTTTATAAGATTTAGAGAAAGCTATTGAAAAATGATATTTAGAAAACTTCCGAAAAGCCTGAAAGACAGCCAAAAAACTCCACCTGATTGGGGACTCCTAAGTTTAGCACTTATGTGGTATAATATTATTCGGCACTTCTACACCGCCTGTGAAAGGAGGTGAGATAGCCCATGATGGATACAATACTTAAAACTATCATCGGACCAATTGTGGTCGGTGTCGTTCTTCATATAGTCGATAAATGGCTAAACAAGGACAAATAGTGTCAAAAAGACCCCAAGCTTATTTGGACGTGAGCTTGGGGTCTTTTCTAGCCTATGATATAGACACAATACTTAATTCCCTTTTATTATCCCATAGTTCACACATTTTGTCAATGTTTTACATCATCTTTAACCGCCGTACAACAAGACTTTCAAGTTTAAGAGAAAATTAGGGATTCTATCAATTTCATAGAAATTTTGATTTAGTAAACGAATAGACAACCTTACATGTCACTCCTCATTTAATACGCCACTACTGGACAAGCAAAATCATTATTACAGCAGTTTCAGTCCTTCAATTAACAGTCGCTTACAATCAAATTGAGTTTGAAATAGCTGAAGCGACAACAGACCTATTTCTTAGCCATATTCGCTAAAAAATCCCCGCCAAAATCTCAAAAAGTCCCCGCCAATTCCCCGACCAAAATCCGAAAAATATCGAAAAATATCGGAAAATGATGTTTAGAAAACTCTCCAAAAGCCTGAAATAGAGCCAAAAAACTCCACCTGATTGGGTGGAGTTAAGGGAGATTATTATGAAAAAGAAAAGTTTAGGATTTTATTAAATAAAGTTAGGAGGTCTTTATTTAATAACTATATGATACTAGACAAAGCTTAAAACTAGCTTAACTTTTCTCATATTTTACTATTTTACAAAAAAATTCTATTACCATCACCTCACCCCACAAAAAAGTCACCTGATTGGGTGACTTCATTAGGAGATTATGATGAAAAAAAGTTTTAGGATTTCATTAAATAAAGTTAGGAGGTCTTTATTTAATGACTATATAATACTAGACCATCCTTAAACTTTGCTTAAGAAAAAACAAGTTTTTTATTTTTCTTTGTTTACCCAAATCATTCCTGTACAATCATAGGTGGATAAAGTTTCAAAACCCATAGAACGATAGAATCCCAAGGTGCTTTCTGTCTCTTCTGTTACCAGCTGGACTTGATAGGCATCTTTGTAATCCTTTAAAGCCTCTTTCATCAAGAGACTACCAATCCCTTGACGCTGATAGATAGGTAAAACGATTAAATCCTGTACAAAAACTGATGAAAAACCATCTCCAACCAAACGAATCAAGCCCACCACAGCATCGCCATCAAACGCTAAATACATAGCAAGCGAATGAGATAAGGCCTGCTCCAGCATCTCTGGTTGATGGGTATAATTTGTCCAACCGACAGCCTGATAGAGATGCAAAACATCCTCTAGCTTGACAATTTCTTGCTTTTTAATAGTAATCATCTCAACACCTCTTAAAGCTCTCTCAAGCTCTTGTACTGTCGTCCATTTTGGTCAAAATTTTCAGGACGCAACCATGTTTCCAAACGAGATTTGACTTGAGGCCAGTCCTTATCAATCATAGACAACCAATCCGTATCTCTTGTACGCCCCTTATAAACCACTGCCTGACGAAAGGTTCCTTCATAGACAAAGCCCAAACGCTCCGCTGCTCGTCTGGATGGCAGATTTAAGGAATCGCATTTCCACTCGTAGCGACGATAGTTCAGCTCCTCAAAAACATAGCGAGCCAGTAGATACTGGACTTCTGTCCCTATCCGTGTCCCCCTGAGTTTTGGAGAAAAAGTGACAGCTCCCACTTCTATTACTCGGTTATTCTGGTCAATGCGCATGAGAGAAAATGTTCCCAAAGCCTTACCAGTTGCCTTGTCTACAATCGCATAGTAAAAACGATCCTTACGAGCCAACATCTGATTTAAAAGGCTAACCAACTCCTCCAGATTTGCCACTGACTCCTGAAAGAGGTAGGTCCACATCTCCCGAGGAGTATCAGGGCCATAAACAGCTAGCAAGTCCTCTGCATGCTTTTCCACTGAAAGAGCCTCTATCCTAGCATAACGTCCTTCTAAGAAATCAATAGCAGGCAATTCACCTGGTGTATAACCTTCCATTGAGTCACCAATCATCTGACCATATTCGTTTACTGGCATCTTTCTTCTCCTTGTTTCGCTTTTCAAACTTTATAGTTGCCCATAGTATATCATACTTTCATAAGAAAATTCAAAAAATCCTCCAGATTCTACTCTGAAGGATTCCTATCTTATTTCACAACAATGTTAACCAATTTATTCGGTACCGCAATCACTTTCATGATGTCCTTACCGTCAATTTCTGCTTTGACTTTTTCATCAGCGAGAGCAATTTCTTGCAATTCTTCGCGTGACAAGTCTTTAGCGACCATGAGTTTGGCACGAACTTTTCCTTTGACTTGAACGACGATTTCGATTTCGTCTTCAACCAATTTGCTTTCATCCCATGTTGGCCAAACCACGTAAGAGATTGACTCACCTGTTGCCGCAACTGTTTGCCAGAGTTCTTCTGTCAAGTGAGGTGCAAATGGGGCAATCAATTGGATAAAGCCTTTGGCGTAGTCTACATAAAGTTTTTCTTCCTTGTTAGCCGCGTTGACAAAGACCATCAGTTGGGCAATAGCTGTGTTGAATTTCATAGACTCGATTTGCTCAGTGACAGATTTGACTGTTTCATTGTAGACCTTATCAAGAGCGCCATTGTTTTCTGCAACAATTTCCTTGCTTGTAATCAAACGGTAAACACGGTCAAGGAATTTACGGCTTCCTTCCAGACCTTCTTCTGACCAAGCAATCGAAGCATCGAGTGGTCCCATAAACATTTCATAAACACGAAGGGTGTCAGCACCGTATTGTTCCACCACATCGTCTGGATTAACAACGTTCTTAAGCGATTTAGACATCTTAGCTGGTGCTTGCTCCAACTCTTCTCCTGTTTCCACATGGAAGAAAGAACCATCACGTTTTTCAACCTTGTCAGTCGCCACAAGAGCCCCACGGTGGTCACGGTAGCTTGTTCCCAAAATCATTCCTTGGTTAAAGAGTTTTTGGAATGGTTCCTTAGTTGGAACAACACCGAGGTCATAGAGGAATTTATGCCAGAAACGAGCATAAAGCAAGTGAAGAACGGCATGCTCTGCCCCACCCACGTAGATATCCACTGGCAACCATTGTTTGAGAAGATCCTCATCGGCCAATTTCTCAGTATTGTGTGGGTCAATATAGCGGAGGTAGTACCAGCTTGAACCTGCCCATTGTGGCATGGTGTTGGTTTCACGACGACCTTTAACACCATCTTCACGAGTCACTTCAAGCCAATCTGTCAAGTTAGCTAGTGGACTTTCACCAGTACCTGAAGGACGGATATCCTTGGTTACAGGCAAGACAAGTGGCAATTCACTTTCAGGGACAGCTGTTGAAGTTCCATCTTCCCAATGAATGATTGGAATTGGTTCACCCCAGTAACGTTGACGGCTAAAGAGCCAGTCGCGGAGACGGTAGGTAACCTTCTCTTGTCCACAACCTTTTTCTTCCAACCAAGCCACGATCTTGGCAATAGCGTCTTCTTTGTTGAGTCCATCTAGGAAGTCTGAATTGACGTGAAGTCCATCTTCTGTGTAGGCAGCTTCTGCTACATTTCCACCTTCCAGCACCTCTACGATTGGAAGGTCAAATTGTTTGGCAAATTCCCAATCACGTTGGTCATGGGCTGGCACAGCCATAACCGCACCTGTTCCATAACTAGCAAGAACATAGTCCGCAATCCAGATTGGGATTTCCTTACCATTGACAGGATTGATGGCATAAGCACCAGTCCAAACACCAGTTTTTTCTTTGGCAAGGTCGGTACGAGCCAAGTCAGATTTGAGGCTAGCTTGGTGTTTATAGTCTGCAACTGCTTCTGCTTGCTCTGTGCTTGTGATGGCATCTACTAGTTCATGCTCAGGAGCCAAAACAGTGAAAGTCGCACCGAAAAGGGTATCAGGACGAGTGGTAAAGACGGTGAATTCCTTGTCGGTTCCCTTAACTTTAAAAGTTACATTAGCACCAGTTGATTTCCCAATCCAGTTGCGTTGCATGTCCTTGATAGACTCTGGCCAATCAAGTTCATCTAAGTCATTGAGCAAACGCTCCGCATAGGCCGTGATTTTAAGCATCCATTGGCGCATTGGCTTGCGGACAACTGGATAGCCTCCACGCTCAGAAGTTCCATCAGGAAGAACCTCTTCATTGGCGATGGCTGTTCCCAATTCCTCAACCCAGTTTACTGGCACTTCCGCTTCATAGGCCAAGCCTTTTTCATAAAGCTTAGTGAAAATCCATTGGGTCCACTTGTAGTAGTTTGGATCTGTTGTATTGACTTCACGATCCCAGTCGTAAGAGAATCCAAGCACATTGATTTGGCGTTTGAAGTTAGCAATGTTTTCAGCCGTAAATTCCGCTGGGTCATTCCCCGTATCCATAGCATACTGCTCTGCAGGCAAACCAAAGGCATCCCAACCCATTGGGTGAAGGACATTGTAGCCTTGCGCACGTTTGTAACGGCTGAGGATATCCGTTGCTGTATAACCTTCTGGGTGTCCTACGTGCAGACCCGCTCCAGACGGATAAGGGAACATGTCAAGCGCATAAAACTTAGGTTTTGATGCATCTGTTCCTGTCTTAAATGTATGATGTTCTGCCCAGTAGCCCTGCCACTTAGGCTCAATTTCTTTATGATTGTAAAAACTCATGGTCTCTCTCCAATTTTGTGATGTTACTATTATACCATTTTTGAGGGAATTTGGTCTCGTTCTATTCTATACTTTTCTATTTTACCTTGCTCTAGAATTTTTAAACTGCTATACTTATAACAGAAAACCCTTCCAAGGAGGTAGCGGATGTCTCATTCCTTTAAAAAATCTCTCCAAAAAGAAATTCTCCATAGAAGCTCTATCGCAGCCTTTGTGACCTCACTCTTACTACTCATTTTACTTTTTGGTTTTTCCTATGTTTTACAAAAGCAGCAACTCTCCAAAGATACGAGACAGATTGTAAAACAGGTTCAAGAAATGAAAGAAGCCAATAATGAGCTCCTGACTACTATGAACCATAAAATGATTCCAGGATTTTTGGATGGCAAACACACAGAGAGAGAAGTCTTTAGCTTATTTTACGAGACAAAAGCTAAATTAAAACTTAGTTCTGATCTCATTATCCTAAGTGATACAGGTGAATTACTATTTAGTACCAATCGAAATCATCAAGAAAGTATTTTATCACCCTACTATCTAAAACTGCTCATTCAAAATCCTTCTCAAGATAAAGTTACAGAAAAAATTGCACTTTCTTCAGACAAGCAACACTACACACTCTTTATCAAACCACTACTTCAAAACCAACGAGTTAAGGCCTATACTATTGCTTTCGTAAATGAGAATGATTTCATCTCAAGTTTCCCAATGATCAATTCCAAATACATCATTACCGATAGCTTTGGAAATATGTTCTCCAACAATACAAATCAGTTTACTCGCTCCACTCTTGAAAAATTTGATGAAAAACTCCTACACTCTCGCACCCACTGGTATGCGAATGAACCGCTTATTGTTCAAAAAGAAAAAGTCGGTTCTATTTTTTCAATCTATACTTTTCAATCCTTTTTTCCCATTCCTAGCTTACTCGGCCTAGCCTCCATTCTCACCTTATGTATATTCTTCCTCTACTTCTGGCAAGCAAGACGAATTGCTCATAAGATTGCTACACACAACGCTGTTCCTATTGAAAGCTTGGTTTACCAACTTCAAGAAATTCCCAAACAAGCAGAAAAAAGGCTTTCTCTACAAACAGGTGATGAGTTTGAGTTTATGGCAGAAAAAATCAACAATATGTTGTACGAATTAGATCAACTTCATCAAAAAATGTTGACCATAGAAAAAGAAAAGTGGATTTTTGAAAGAAAAATGCTGGAAGCTCAGTTCAATCCTCATTTTCTCTACAATACACTTGAGACGATTAAAATCACTTCTTTAATGGATGCCGCTCTCACACAAGATCTAATTCAAAATCTCACGCGCATTCTTCGCTACAGTATCACCGATTTAGAAAAAGAAACAACCATTTGTCAGGATTTAAAGATTATAGAGGATTACCTGATTATTCATAAGATTCGTTTCGAGCACTTTTCCTATGATATTGTCTGCCCAGAAACTGTCGATAATCAGCCTATTCCTAAGCTTTTCTTGCTTCCTCTAGTAGAAAATGCTATAAAATATGGGATGCAATACCGTATTGATCTTCATATAGATATCCAAATTACCTTGGAAGCAGATTCTCTAACTTTTTTAGTCAAGGATAATGCTGGAGGACTAACCAAACAAGAGCGACTCGCTATTTTAGACTCTTTAGAAAGCCCTCATACCCAGCATGGCATCGTGAACAGCTACAAACGATTGAGCAATTTCTTTTCTGATGTCCAGCTAGATTTAGGAGTCAATCGCCAAGGAGAAACTTGGGTCAAATTTGTAACGAAAGGACTAACTCATGTTTAAGCTCATTATCGTAGAAGACGAACACCTCATCCGAAAATGGCTAGAGATTGCCGTAGACTACTCTGCCTTAGGTATCCAAGTCGTAGGAACTGCCAGTCACGGTCAAGAGGGAATGAAACTCATCCAAGAAAAAGAACCTCATATTGTCTTAACAGACATCACAATGCCAATTATGGATGCTTTTATGATGTTCGAAGCCACTCGTACCCTCCCCTATGAAAAAGTTATCTTATCAGGTTATAACGATTTTCAAAATGCCAAAAAAGCCATGCAATATGGAGCAGTTGATTTCTTATCCAAACCAATTGATACCAAGGAGGTGACAGAATGTCTTCAAAAAATTGTTTTGCGATTACGAGTTAGCACTCGTCAAGAAACTCCTTTTTTAGAAGAATATCAAACTTTACTTACCTCTATCCAACAAATTGATACACAAAACCAAATCATTCAGCAAATTCTTGAATTTGTTCATCAACACTACTGTATGCACTTTACCATTTCTAGCATTGCAGAGAATCTAGGGTATAGCGAAAGTTATCTATATAAGGTTATCAAAGAAGACTTCCCAATGACGCTAAATGAATATATCTTACGCTACCGCCTCAAGCAAGCTATAGATAAAATAGCTGAGTCCCCTAATTCTCCCTTAAGCGATATCTCTGAACAAGTTGGATTTTCAGACTATAAATATTTTGCCAAAGTTTTTAAAAAGTATCTCCATATTTCTCCAAAAGAATTAAAACTCATGGATAAAAATCATTGATGTAAAAAGATTGCTCAACTCTAGCAATCTTTTTATTTTGTACTTTTACTCAATGAAAATCAAAGTGCTAACTACTCAAATCATAGCTTTGAGATTGCAGATAAAGCGACGTGTTTTGAAGAGGATTACCATCGAAATCCCAGTTACAGTGTACCCATCCTTGCTCGAGATACCCATTTTCTATTTCCCGTTTTAGATTTCTTTAAGGTTTTTATTATATCCTGTAGAACTCTACAATTTAAAGACATTAACAATCTAGGTAGAGAAAATGTTCGTAAAAAAAGGAGATACTTATGAAAAAAATACTATTCTTTCTCTCTTGTGGCTGGATATTCCTTTCTTTATCAGGATGTTCTTCACCTATAGAAGCGGAAACTAGCGCTGAAAAAGATTCAGATAGCACTTTGGTTGTCTACTCGCCTAACCCTGAAGACCTTATCGAAGAAACAGTCCCAGCCTTCGAAGAAAAATATGGTATTAAGGTTGATTTAGTACAAGCCAGCACGGGTGAATTGTTCAAAAAAGCTGAGGCCGAAAAAGAATCCCCAGTAGCTGATGTCATTTTCGGAGGCTCCTACGCCCTCTTCTCTTCTAACGAAAAACTTTTTGAACCTTATATTTCCCAAGAGAACGACCAGATAATCCCTGAATATCAAAATAAAACAGGATTCTACACTCCCTATACACTTGATGTCAGTGTCATCATTGCCAATTCAGCTCTTACAAAAGATATAAAAATTGAAGGCTACAATGATCTACTCAATCCTAAATTAAAAGGAAAAATTGCTACTGCTGATCCAAGTAATGCTTCTAGCGCCTTTGCTCAATTAACAAACATGCTTGTCGATCAAGGTGGATACGAAAATGAACAAGCTTGGACCTATGTAAAAAATCTATTTACCCTGGTAGATGGAAAGATTGCATCTAGTTCTTCAAATGTTTACAAAGCTGTCGCCGATGGGGAAATGGCTGTAGGGCTCACCTATGAAGATCCTGCCTTAAAACTCTTAAACGACGGAGTTGATGTAAAAGTTATTTATCCAAAAGAAGGTACCGTCTTTTTACCTGGTAACGCTGCTATCGTCAAAAATGCCAAACATATGGAAAACGCTAAGAAATTTATCGATTTCCTCCTTTCTCAAGAAATCCAAGATAAGCTAGGAACTGAAACTACAATTAGACCTATTCGTAAAAATGCTAAAACCAATAAAAATATGAAGGCTATGACAGAAATCAATATTGCCACTGAAGATTCCGATTATGTCATTAAAAACAAATCCGCCATTCTTAAAAAGTACAATGATATTTTTACAGATATCCAATCTAAAAAATAAAATTTGACTTACTAGTGATTAACTGTCAAACCCTGCTATAAAATCAAAAGATTACTTCCGTTTTTGTAGAGAATTTTACTCTAATAGAATAGAATTATCGGTTTTAAAAACGCTTACATTATTTTAAAATAAACTTAAATAACACAACGGAGGTATCCATCATGAAAAAGAAATGGATGTATTATGCTGCTTGCGGACTAGCTCTTTTTGGTCTTGCTGCTTGTTCTTCTAATGAATCTGCCGATGGCGATTCATCTGATAAAGGAGACGGCGGTTCGCTAGTCGTTTATTCACCAAACTCAGAGGGCTTAATCGGAGCAACTATTCCTGCCTTTGAAGAAAAATATGGTATCAAAGTAGAACTGATTCAAGCTGGTACTGGAGAACTTTTCAAAAAATTAGAGTCAGAAAAAGAAGCTCCTGTCGCTGATGTCATCTTTGGTGGTTCTTATACACAATATGCTACCCACGGAGAACTATTTGAAAACTATACTTCAAAAGAAAATGATAATGTTATCAAAGAATATCAAAACACAACTGGCTACTCTACTCCTTATACGCTAGATGGTAGTGTTTTAATCGTCAACCCTGATTTAACTAAAGGCATGAACATCGAAGGATATAGCGACCTTCTCAAACCTGAACTAAAAGGAAAAATCGCAACTGCTGACCCAGCAAACTCTTCTAGCGCCTTTGCTCAATTAACAAATATGCTACAAGCTCAAGGTGGTTACAAAGATGATAAGGCTTGGTCTTATGTAAAAGATCTCTTCACACTTATTGACGGTAAAATCGGTTCAAGCTCATCTGGTGTCTATAAAGCAGTCGCTGACGGAGAAATGGCTGTCGGTCTCTCTTATGAAGATCCAGCAGTTAAACTCTTAAATGACGGAGCTAACATCAAGGTAGTCTATCCAAAAGAAGGAACAGTCTTCCTACCTGCTAGTGCTGCTATCGTTAAAAAAGCTAAAAACATGGAAAATGCCAAGAAATTTATCGATTTTATTATCTCTCAAGAAGTACAAGATACACTTGGTACAACCACTACTAACCGTCCTGTTCGTAAAAATGCTAAAACAAGCGAAAATATGAAACCAATTGACAAAATCAAAACACTCACTGAAGATTATGATTATGTCATCAAGAATAAATCAGATATTGTTAAGAAATACAACGAAGTCTTCACAGATATCCAATCTAAACAGTAAAAGAGGTTCACTATGAGTGAGATCAAAATTATTAACGCCAAAAAAATCTACCACGATGTCCCTGTTATTGAGAATTTGAACATTACAATTCCAAAAGGAAGTCTCTTTACCCTTCTTGGACCTTCAGGATGTGGGAAAACGACCCTTCTTCGTATGATTGCAGGTTTCAACAGTATCGAAGGCGGAGAATTTTACTTCGATGATACAAAAATCAATAATATGGAACCCAGCAAACGCAATATCGGGATGGTTTTCCAAAACTACGCTATTTTCCCACATTTGACTGTTCGAGATAATGTTGCTTTTGGTCTCAAGCAAAAGAAAGTCCCTAAAGAAGAATTGATCCAACAGACCAATAAATATCTTGAACTCATGCAAATTGCTCAATATGCGGATCGGAAGCCCGATAAACTCAGTGGTGGACAACAACAACGTGTCGCCTTGGCACGTGCCTTAACAGTTAATCCAAGTGTTCTCCTCATGGACGAACCACTTAGTAACCTAGATGCCAAACTTCGCTTGGATATGCGTCAAGCTATTCGAGAAATCCAACACGAAGTGGGAATTACAACTGTTTATGTGACCCACGACCAAGAAGAAGCTATGGCTATTTCAGACCAAATTGCTGTTATGAAAGATGGGGTGATCCAACAAATCGGCCGACCAAAAGAACTCTATCATAAACCAGCTAATGAGTTTGTAGCAACCTTTATCGGACGCACAAATATTATCCCTGCCAATCTCGAAAAACGGAGCGATGGCGCTTATATCGTCTTTTCAGATGGCTATGCCCTTCGAATGCCAGCTCTTGATCATGCTGAGGCACAAGCTATTCATGTAAGCATTCGTCCAGAAGAATTTATCAAAGATGAATCTGGAGATATTGAAGGAACTATTAGCGATAGCGTCTATCTTGGACTAAATACGGAGTATTTCATCGAGACAGGCTTTGCCTCAAAAATTCAAGTTAGTGAAGAATCAACTTTTGAAGAAGATCTACAAAAAGGCGATCGTATTCGTCTACGAATCAATACCCAAAAATTAAACGTCTTTTCTGCAGATGGTTCCCAAAACCTGATAAAAGGAGTCAACCATGGAACGTAAAAAACTAAATATTTGGACAGCCTCCTCTTTCTTCATCTTTCTTACCTATCTTGTCTTTCTCGTTTATCCTATCGTTACCGTGCTCAAGCAAGCACTTATACATGAAGGGCAATTCTCACTAGCTGATTTTGTCACTTTCTTTGGTAAAGCCTACTACTCTGAGACACTTGTCAACAGTTTCAAGGTTTCCATTACCGCTACTGTCACTTCCTTAGTTGTAGGAACCCTATTAGCTTATCTCTTCTCTATGTATGACTTCAAGGGGAAGAAATTTCTACAAATATTGATTATCATTGCTTCCATGTCAGCTCCTTTCGTGGGAGCCTACTCCTGGATTCTCTTGCTGGGACGAAATGGGGTCATTACTAAATTCCTGACAAATACCCTTCATCTTCCAGCTATCGATATTTATGGATTCAAAGGAATTGTACTTGTCTTTACACTGCAACTATTCCCACTGGTATTTCTATACGTTGCTGGAACAATGAAAAGCATTGACAATTCCCTACTTGAAGCCGCTGAAAGCATGGGGTCCTTCGGATTTAAGCGTATCGTAACGGTTGTTTTACCTCTCCTTGTTCCAACCTTACTAGCTGCTGCCCTGCTTGTATTTATGAGAGCATTCTCAGACTTTGGAACGCCTATGTTGATTGGCGAAGGATATCGGACTTTCCCTGTCCTGATTTATACCCAATTCATTAGCGAGGTTGGAGGAAATTCTGCTTTTGCATCTGCTTTAGCCATTATGGCGATTATCATTGCCTTGGCGATTTTCCTTATCCAAAAATACATTGCAAACCGCTACAGTTTCAGCATGAATTCGCTCCATCCAATTGAGCCTAAAAAAACTACAAAAGGAAAAATGGCTGCCATTTATGCAACAGTCTACGGAATTATCTTTATCTCTGTTTTACCTCAAATCTACTTGATTTATACCTCTTTCCTAAAAACATCAGGTATGGTATTTGTCAAAGGCTATTCTCTAAACAGTTACAAGGTAGCTTTCAATCGTATGGGATCTGCTATTTTCAATACTATTCGTATCCCTTTGATTGCCTTAGTCCTAGTTGTCCTTTTCGCAACATTTATCTCCTACCTAGCTGTTAGAAAACGGAATTTGTTTACAAACTTAATTGACAGCCTCAGTATGGTCCCTTATATTGTACCAGGAACCGTTCTAGGGATTGCCTTCATTTCTTCCTTCAATACTGGCCTATTTGGAAGTGGATTTCTTATGATTACAGGAACTGCTTTCATCTTGATTATGTCCCTATCTGTCAGAAGATTACCTTATACTATTCGCTCATCTGTTGCTAGCTTGCAACAAATAGCCCCAAGTATTGAAGAAGCCGCTGAAAGCTTAGGAAGTAGTCGTCTCAATACCTTTGCTAAGATTACAACTCCAATGATGCTATCTGGTATCATTTCTGGAGCCATCCTATCTTGGGTCACAATGATTTCAGAGCTCTCCACTTCTATCCTCCTCTACAATGTCAAAACAAGAACAATGACTGTAGCCATTTATACAGAGGTTCTCAGAGGAAATTACGGTGTAGCCGCAGCCTTGTCAACTATCTTGACTATTCTAACAGTAGCTTCCTTGCTCTTGTTTATGAAAATCTCTAAAAGCAATAGCATTACACTTTAGTTTCCCCATCAAAAACAGCCGAAAGGATTACCCTCGGCTGTTTTTTCTTGTCTTGATATTCTTATCAAATCCCTAGTTCAGAGCAAGCAAGTCTAGACTGATTAAATAGAGGCTTTCTCCATCTTCTCCCGTCCTAGTTCTCGGTAACTACGATCGCCGACAACCTCAACGCTAAACTGACCGTCCTCATATTCAAGTATCGTCACGCTACCATTATCTAGACCATGCGGATGCATACCATTGATCAGATAAACAATGGTTCCAATAGTCATTCCGTGGCTGACAACGAGGGCATTGCCCCCGCCTTGTTCTTCCATTTCTTTGGCAATTGCTTCAAAACCTTCCTTGATTCGGCTACTGAGTTTTTCCCATCCTTCAGCCCAACCAGCTGTATCGACCTCTACCAAACCCTCAGCCAGTTCAGCATAAGATAATTGGTGAACGTGGTCCACATTAAAGATACGAGGAATAATGCCCATGAAAAGATCACCATCATAAGCTCCATCAAAGCTACCAAAACACCATTCTCTGATACGCTTGTCCATGCGATAAGGGATTTTCCCCTGCAAGCCAAGTTCATCAAGGATAATTCCCATTGTCTGAATGGTGCGCCCTGAATCACTGGAATAAGCACGTTCAAACTGTAGACCAGATTCTCGCAAACCGATTCCTAATTCTTGAATCCCTCGTTCACCTTCAGCTGTTAAGGGAGTATCGCTCCAGCCTTGCGCGCGACCAATCGTGTTAAACATGGTCTTGCCATGACGTACCAAATACAATCGTACTTTTACCATTTTCCGTCCTCCGTTTGCTTCTATTATATCATGGATGATAAAACAAAAGCCACCCAGACAGGCGACTTTTGCAGGAGATTATTATGAAAAAGTTTAGGAGTTCTATTAAATAAAGATATTAGATGAAAATCAAATTCAAACTAAATCAGTGTTATCTGTTTCAAATAATATTAGGAGGTCTTTATTTAATGATTATAGTATACACAGCTAACCTTAAATAGAACTTAAAAAATTATACCCATTCACCTTTTTCATTTACTTTATAGCCGTTAATGGTCATATTTTTTGCCAATTTTCCATCAGCTAACAAGTAATACCACTTATCCCCATCTTTAATCCATTGGTTACGAGCATACTTACCATCTTGGTTCAGATAATACCAACTATCATACTGAGAATCAAATACCCACTCACTCTTAGCCATGTAACCGCCACGTTTTAGGTAGTATTCGCCCTGCCAAGCTTTCTCCACATAACTACCAGTTGAATCTACATAAAACCAGCTCTTATAGTCTTCATCATAAATCCATTCACTTGCAGCCATTGAAGCATCTGCTTTTAGATAATAACGGCCTACCCAACGGTTTCTTACAAGGTTACCAGAAAGGTCATTATAGTACCATTTTCCAGACTCTTTAAACCACTTACTTGCTTGATGATTTTTCTTAGTCTCTCCATTAGTGGTAACATTAGATTTAGATTGAGATAAAACTGAGGATGAAGTTCCAGTAGAAACTGCTTGAATAGCCTCTTCTTTTGTTACCTTAGGCTTAGCTTTTCCTTGGTAAACATCTTCGATACGCTTAGTAAATACAGATAACTCTTCAGGGGATAGCATGTGTACTAATTCAGGTTTCTCCTCATGTAAAAGACCAGCTTCCTTCTTGACTTTATGTATCCCTTCTTCAACTATATCATCAATCTTACTAAACATAGAAATCTTTTCTGCTTTCGAAAGTGTATCGTCATTACTAATGGCTGTCTTCTCCATAAAGGCAACAGCATTAATTTCCCGTATATTTTTTTCCTTAGGTACTGTAGAAATCGGATAATGATTGTTAGATAAAAATAGAGAAACTTTCTTAAGATAAGTATTTAAATTATCTTGATTATTAAATAAAGTTAAATACTTATCACTATCAACATATAAACCAGATTGATGAAAACCAGGTGCGTAGTAGCTTGAAACTCTAGCTAACATTTCTTTTTTCTCTAATTCTGTATAGTGAGAATCATTATTTATTTGAGAAATTACCAGATTCATTTTCTTTAGTATAGCAAGTTCAGCAACAATATACTTCATTCTATGACCAAAAAAATTATCTTTTTCTCTATAACGATCAATGTAGTTTTTTTTAGATTTGTTCTTAAACTCTGATAAAATATTTGGTAACTCTTCCAAAGGAATTTTTCCTTCTAAACTATACTTCCTTATATATTCTAACTCTCCCATGAAATCTTGTAACCTATAATTAAGTTCTTCTCTTAATTTATCTCTAATAGAGCTTACATCACTCTTGGAAAAAGAAACTGTATCCCAGTCTCCTTGATCAACCTGTTCAAAGATATTTTGTTTAATCAAATCAATTAAAAATTGCTTCGTTTCCTCAATTTTTTTATTAACCTCTTCTGGACTCACACTAGTGGTAGTTTCATGGCTTTCTTCCTGCGCAGAAACTACTTGACTGGCAAAAGTTGGGACTAGTAAAGTTGACAGTCCTAAAGCTACTAAAGCATGTTTCATTTCTTTTTTCATCATTTTCTCCTATTTTCTTAATTTTTAAAACTATGAATTGGTGCTGGGATTTGTCCCCCACGAGAAATGAAATCAACAGACGAAGCCCCATTGACCTTCATAACTGGAGCTGTACCAAGAAGACCACCAAACTCAATCATATCGCCTTCTTTTCCTTTTGGAATGATACGAACAGCTGTTGTTTTCATGTTAATAACACCAATTGCTGCTTCATCCGCAATCATGGCTGCAATGGTTTCAGCTGGCGTATCTTCTGGTATGGCAATCATATCCAATCCAACTGAACAGATAGCCGTCATGGCCTCTAGTTTTTCCAAATTAAGAGAGCCATTTTGCACTGCAGCAATCATTCCCTCATCCTCAGAAACGGGGATAAAGGCACCAGACAAACCACCGACTTGGTTGCAGGCCATCACTCCGCCCTTCTTAACTTGGTCATTCAGAAGTGCCAAGGCAGCCGTCGTCCCATGCGTACCAACTGTTTCTAGCCCCATTTCTTCAAGGACACGTGCAACAGAATCTCCAACCGCAGGAGTTGGCGCCAAACTCAAGTCCACAATACCAAACTCCACACCCAGTCTCTCACTGGCCATTTGACCAACCAATTGACCGATACGAGTGATTTTAAAGGCAGTTTTCTTAACTGTTTCGGCGACTACATCAAAGCTCTGTCCACGAACTTTTTCCAAGGCACGTTTTACCACACCAGGACCGGAAACTCCGACATTTATGATAACATCTGCCTCCCCAACACCATGGAAGGCACCCGCCATAAATGGATTGTCCTCAACAGCATTAGCGAATACAACCAACTTGGCCGCTCCCATATCTGATTGATTAGCCGTTTCCTTGATAATACGTCCCATATCAGCGACAGCCGTCATATTGATACCAGACTTGGTTGAGCCGATATTGACTGACGAGCAGACCTTGTCCGTTTCAGCCAAAGCACGAGGAATAGAATTGATGAGAATCTCATCTCCCTTTTGGTACCCCTTTTGTACCAAGGCAGAGAAACCACCAATAAAATCCACACCGATTTCTTTCGCAGCCTTATCAAGCGCTTTTGCCAGAACCACGTAGTCCGTCGCATCTGTCGCTGCTCCAATTAGAGAAATAGGTGTCACCGATACACGCTTATTAACGATTGGAATTCCCAACTCAGCAGCAATTTCATCGCCAACAGCCACTAAATTAGCTGCCTTGGTCCTAATCTTTTGATAAATTTTCTCCGCAGCACGATTGATATCTGGATCAATACAGTCTAATAGGGAAATCCCCATGGTAATAGTTCTGATATCGAAGTTTTGCTCCTCAATCATAGCGATGGTTTCAGTAACTTGTCTAATATCCATGATAACCTCCTAGATATTATACATAGCTTCGAAAATCGCTGCACTCTGAATATTGATTTTCACATTCAAAGTTTGCCCAAAAGTTTCAAACTCATTTCGCAGATAAGTAAAATCCTGCTTTTCATCACTAGAAACGACAGCCATCATCGTGAAATATTCATCCAAGACAGTTTGAGAGATATCATCAATATTCAAACCCAATTCTGCAATTTTAGCAGAAACACCCGCAACAATTCCAGATTTATCTTTGCCAACAACAGTTATAATCGCTTTCATAAGCAAACTCCAATTCTTCTTAAAATAAGAAACCTGAACATTAAACAGGATTCTTTTCAAATAGTATAGCATAATTCCAACTAAAATACTCAAAAACGCCTGCTTACGAAGTTGTTCTTAAGCAAAAAACAATTTCGTAAACAAGCGTCTACTATCCCAACTTATGATGAGTGTTCCCGCTAGGACCGAAATCCTAGCGGTAGACCAGAGCTAGACTAAGAGCACAAGACTCCATCATCATAACACTCAACAAAATTGATGATTTTATACTAATTCGATGATCGCCATTGGCGCTGCATCACCACGACGTGGTTCAGTTTTAAGGATACGAGTGTATCCACCGTTACGTTCAGCATAACGAGGTGCGATTTCTGAGAACAATTTTTGAAGTGCTGTAGTAGAAGTGTACTTATCAGTTGCTTCATCATAGTTTTCAGATGCGATTTCATTACGTACGAAAGCAGCTGCTTGACGACGTGCATGCAAATCACCACGTTTACCTAGAGTAATCATTTTTTCAACAGTTTTACGGATTTCTTTAGCACGAGCTTCAGTTGTCACGATTGATTCGTTGATCAAAAGGTCAGTTGTCAAATCGCGAAGCATTGCTTTACGTTGTGAGCTAGTGCGTCCTAGTTTACGGTAAGCCATGTATTCCTCCTTTATTTATCTTTTAATCCAAGACCCAAATCAATGAGTTTGAGTTTCACTTCTTCCAAACTCTTGCGTCCAAGATTTCGTACTTTCATCATCTCTGCTTCAGATTTTTCTGTCAAATCATGCACAGTATTGATACCGGCACGTTTCAAACAGTTGTATGAACGCACAGACAAGTCCAGTTCCTCAATCGTACGATCCAAAATACGGTCGTCAGATTCAGTATCAGCTTCTTTCATCACTTCAGTTGACTTGGCAATCTCAGTAAGATTTGTAAACAAATCAAGATGTTCTGTCAAAATACGTGCTGAAAGCCCTAAAGCATCTTCTGGAATAATTGTTCCATTAGTCAAGATTTCAAGGGTTAATTTATCAAATCCATCATTGCTACCTACACGAGCAGGTTCCACTTGATAGTTGACTTTTGTAACTGGTGTATAAATAGAATCTACAGCAAGTGTTCCAACTGGTGCATTATCTTTTTTATTTTCATCAGCAGGTACATATCCACGACCACTGTTAACAGTCATAGTCGCTTTTAGAGAAGAACCTTCACCGATTGTAAAAAGATAATGATCTGGATTTACAATTTCAATATCGCTATCTGTCAAAATGTCACCAGCTGTTACTTCAGCAGGACCTTCAACATCTAGTTCGATGATTTTTTCGTCTTCAACGTACGATTTCACTGCAATTCCTTTAATGTTCAGAATGATTTGCATCACGTCTTCACGAACACCTGGAACTGTGTCAAACTCATGTAACACACCATCAATGTTGATAGATGTCACAGCTGCTCCTGGTAGAGAAGCTAGAAGTACACGACGAAGAGAGTTACCAAGAGTTGTACCGTAGCCACGTTCAAGTGGTTCGATTACAAACTTGCCATAATCTTTATTTTCATCAATTTTTGTTATATTTGGTTTTTCAAACTCGATCATTTAGTTACTCCCTCTTAAACGAAAAGCAGTGTAATGCGATGATTATACACGGCGACGTTTTGGAGGACGAGCACCATTGTGTGGCACTGGAGTCACATCACGAATTGCTGTTACTTCAAGACCAGCGGCAGCAAGCGCACGAATAGCTGACTCACGACCAGAACCTGGACCTTTTACAGTAACTTCAACTGATTTAAGACCGTGTTCTTGTGCAGATTTAGCAGCAGCTTCAGAAGCCATTTGAGCAGCGAATGGTGTAGATTTACGAGAACCTTTGAAACCAAGAGCACCAGCTGATGACCAAGCAATTGCATTACCATGCACATCAGTAATCATAACAATAGTGTTATTAAATGTAGCGTGAATATGAGCAATACCAGATTCGATATTCTTTTTCACACGACGTTTACGTGTTGGTTTAGCCAAGACTTTTACCTCCTATATTATTTTTTCTTACCAGCAATCGCAACAGCTTTACCTTTACGAGTACGAGCGTTGTTTTTAGTGTTTTGTCCACGGACAGGAAGTCCACGACGGTGACGGATACCACGGTATGAACCGATTTCCATCAAACGTTTGATGTTCAAGTTTACTTCACGACGAAGGTCACCTTCAACTTTGATTGCATCCACTTCACGACGGATAGCATCTTCTTGATCTGATGTAAGATCACGTACACGAACATCTTCTGAGATTCCAGCAGCAGCCAAAATTTTCTTAGATGTTGCAAGTCCGATACCATAAACATAAGTCAATGAGATTACTACGCGTTTGTCATTTGGAATGTCAACTCCAGCAATACGAGCCATGTTTTCTCCTTTCTATCTTATCCTTGACGTTGTTTGTGTTTTGGATTTGCTGGGCAAATTACCATAACACGACCATTACGACGAATAACTTTACAGTATTCGCAAATTGGTTTGACCGATGGTCTTACTTTCATTTCTTATCCCTCCAAGTTTTTCGATTATTTAAAGCGGTAAGTGATACGTCCACGTGTCAAGTCATATGGACTCATTTCGACAGTAACACGATCTCCCGCTAAAATACGAATATAGTTTTTACGAATTTTACCAGAAACTGTTGCTAAAATCTGATGTCCATTTTCAAGTTCAACCGTAAACATTGCATTCGGCATTGTATCAACTACTTTGCCTTCAACTTCAATCACATCGTCTTTTGCCACGCAAAAGCACCTCCATAAATTTCGATTCGATGCCTCTAGACACAGAGACAACAATTATAAGTCAGACTATCTCAGTATAACATTTGTAGCGGATTTTTGCAAGTGTGAAAAACGCTTTATTTCAAATTTGTCAATACTTTTTCGATATCTGAGAAGACATCATTGATATCTTGATTACCTTCGATGTCATGAACCAAACCTTTGGCACGGTAGTGAGCAATGATTGGTTCTCCTTGAGCAATATTCACATCCAAACGACGTTTGACTGTCTCAGGCTTATCATCTTCACGTTGGTAGTAATCTTCTTCTTTATAGTCAACTGGTGGGTTAAAGACCTTATGGAAAGTTTCTCCAGTTACGCGGTGGATGATACGACCACTCAAACGTTCCAAGAGGCTGTCTGGATTCACTTCGATGTTGATAACACCTTCTAGTTCGATGCCAAGTTCAGCCAATGTTTTGTCCAAGGCATGAGCTTGTTCGATTGTACGTGGGTAACCATCCAACAAGAATCCTGTTTCTTTAATATCATCTTGTGAAAGACGTTCTTTTACGATTCCATTTGTAACTTCGTCAGGAACCAATTCACCCTTGTCAATGTATGACTTAGCAAGAACACCCATTTCAGTTTGATTTGCCATTGCAGCGCGGAACATATCACCTGTTGAGATATGTGCAACATGGAATTGTTCTACGATTTTTGCTGCTTGAGTTCCCTTACCTGCACCAGGTAAGCCCATAATCAAAAGATTCATGATCTGATCTCCTTATTTTATTTTTAAATAGAAGCAAAAAGTCTTTTCACCCCTATTTAAAAACAAAATAGAAGAGGGGAGACCAAACTCTCACTAATGTTAGAGTTAAACCTCCACTCCCTCAGCATTTACTGCTTCATACTCAATGAAAATC
>NZ_VMLP01000002.1:0-1570 GCF_013276755.1 Streptococcus sp. 5004
AGGTTGTTGCTGGAGAAACAACAGAAGTAACATACGTTTATAAAGAAGTAACTGGTGATGTAGTAGTTCACTACGTTGACACAGAAGGTAATGTAATCGCTGAAGATAAAGAAGATACTAAAGGTGCTTCTCTGAATGCTAAATACGACACAACTGACAACAAACCAGAGAAAATCGAAAAAGACGAAACTGTGTACTACTTAACAGAAAAAGCACTTAAAGATGGTTCTAAACCAGAAAACGGAGACGTAGTAGAAGGAACTACAGAAGTAACTTACGTTTATGAAAAAGCAGGACAAGTAGTAGTTCACTACACTGATGAAAAAGGTAACACTATTCAAGTGGACGCTGTTGATACAAAAGACGGTAAACCAAATTCAGACTACAACACTGCAGATAACGACATGAAACCAAATCGTATCACTACTCCAGAAGGAAAAGTATACGAATTGGTCGACGCTTCAACTAAAGGAAATGAAACAGGTAAGGTTGTTGCTGGAGAAACTACAGAAGTAACATACGTTTATAAAGAAGTAACTGGTGATGTAGTGGTTCACTACGTTGACACAGAAGGTAACGTAATCGCTGAAGATAAAGAAGATACTAAAGGTGCTTCTCTGAACGCTAAATATGATACAACTGACAACAAACCAGAGAAAATCGAAAAAGACGGAACTGTGTACTACTTAACAGAAAAAGCACTTAAAGACGGTTCTAAAGAAACTGGAGATGTAGTAGAAGGTAAAACAGAAGTAACTTACGTTTACGAAAAAGCAGGACAAGTAGTAGTTCACTACACTGATGAAAAAGGTAACACTATTCAAGTGGACGCTGTTGATACAAAAGACGGTAAACCAAATTCAGACTACAACACATCTGATAACGGAATGAAGCCAACTCGTATCACAACTGCAGAAGGGAAAGTATACGAATTAGTACCAACAGCAACTAAAGGTGACGAAATAGGTAAAGTAGTAGCAGGACAAACTCTTGAAGTAACTTATGTTTACCAAGAAGTTAAAGGGAATGTCATCGTTAAATTCCAAGATACAGAAGGAAATACCATCTCAGAAGATGAAAATGATGAAACAAATGCTTCTCTTAATACAAACTACAACACGTCAGAACATAAGAAAGCGACTATCGTAAAAGATGGTGTCACTTACTATCTAACTGATAAAGCCCTAAAAGACGGCTCTAAACCAGAAGAAGGTTCTGTTGTAGAAGGAACTACAGAAGTAACGTATGTCTATGAAAAAGCGGGTTCAGTCATCGTTAACTACCAAACAGAAGATGGAACTCCATTAGTAGGAACTGCAGATGGTGCTAATGTAGAATCAGGTGTAAAAGACACAACAGACGCTAAAGCAGGAACTGACTATAATACTGCAGACAACGGAATGAAACCAAGCCGTATCACAACTGCAGAAGGAAAAGTATACAAATTGGTTGAAGCTTCAACTAAAGGAAATGAAACAGGCAAGGTTGTAGCAGGACAAACTCTTGAAGTGACCTATGTTTATATTCTGGAAAATGTCGTACCAGAGCCTAAACCAGAACCTAAGCCAGA